>CAZFHF010000406.1:0-2839 GCA_964518655.1 uncultured Bacteroidales bacterium
CTCATCTTCTAAAGCATGGTGTATTGCATTGGTATCGGCAATTTTAGTAGTTGTTGCTGATAAAGGAATACCTAATTATGTTCTAATAGCTGTTAATCCAATATTTTTATTTCTAATATTAGACGCTTATTATCTGGGATTAGAAAAAGGATTTAGAAATTCTTATAATGCTTTCATTAAAAAGCTGTCCAATCAAGAAATTATTTCAGAAGATCTTTTTGCTGTTAGGCCAAATGGAAATCTATACGGTTTGTTTTTTAAATCCCTGTTATCATTTTCAGTTTGGCCGTTTTATTTGACATTGTTATTAATGATTTTAATCACAAAATATTTTATTCTGTAATTTATTTTAAGGAAATAATTGATATTGGCAAATATAAAATCTTAATAATTAATTCCTTATAATACTTATATTTTATATGAATAAAAACTACACAAAACTCTACCTGAGAAGAATCAAAAAGCTTTTAAAGGAAAGAGAGAAGAATTTTGAGGCTATTCTTAATAGTTTTAAGTCACTGAAATTTGCAGAATATGATATTTTTCTATCGCACAGTTATAAAGATAAGAAACTTGTTGAGGCTTTGTATCTGGAACTTAACAGTAGAAGTTATAAAGTATATGTTGATTGGATTTGCAACACAAATTTAGACAGGAATCTGATAAACCGAGAAACAGCTCAAGTAATCAGGGAGAATATCAAAAAATCCAAATGCCTGATATATGCTACTTCAGATTCTGCAAAAGTATCAAGATGGATGCCTTGGGAATGTGGATATATGGACGGATTTAGTGGGTATGTAGCAATATTACCAATTACAAATAGAATAGATGATGCATTTAAAGGAGAAGAGTTTTTAAGCTTATATCCATTACTAAAAAGAGATTTTGAAGATAATTTAGTTTTGGAGATCAGTTCTTATGAGTATATAATGTTTGATGATTGGATTAACAAATCTGATGAGTCAATAAAGTTATCCGACAAGAAGATACAAAGTTACTATTATATTAAAACACTTAAGGAGGGAATAAAAGTTCCATTATTTGGGATTGGAATAAATAACATTATTAATAACATAATATCCTTTTTAAGAAGATGAAAGCAATTTGGTCATTATGGACAAAACCTTTGATTAACAATCATAATACAGGGCTATGGTCTTTTTATCACTACTTTTATTCATGGATTATTTCTGTACTATCAATAAGTCGGTTTTATAAATCAACAGAACTTTATACTGATGAATTAGGGAAAATATTATTAATTGATATTCTTAAAATACCATTTAAAAAAATAATAATAGCATTTGAAGAAATTAGTAATTTAAATATAGAATGGTGGGCGATTGGAAAAATTAAAACATACAGTCTGCAGAAAGAATCATTTATACATTTTGATAATGATGTGTTTCTGTGGGATGCTTTACCGGAAAGAATAAATAAATCAGTTATTTGTGCTCAAAGCCCGGAATTCTTTGATGAGAATGATGCTGATGTATATTACAGAATAAATGAGTTAGAACAGTTCATTAAAAACAATAATGGATGGTTACCTGATTTTTGGTATAATTATACTAAAAACAAAACAACATTTGAAGCTGCGTGTTGTGGAATATTTGGCGGCAATAATATAAAATTAATAAGGGATTATTCCAATAAAGCTTTAGATATTGTGTTATGCAAAGAAAATATTAATATTTGGAATAAATGGGAAAATCTTATTTTGGGGAATGTATTGATCGAACAATTTTTCTTGATTTTATATTTAGATTATTCAAATTTAAAAATATCAAAAAAGCATACTATTGAATATTTATTTGATAAGCATACAAATCCTTTTGACAGTAATAATAAAAATAAATATTATACACATTTAATATCAAACTCAAAAAACATCAATGCAATCAAAAGAATTTTGGAACGTTTTATTCTAATAAATTATCCGGAATATATTTCAAGAACTTTCAGCGCTGTTCAATTTATAGAGAAGGAAATAACTAATGAACACAATAAATAATATTAATTTATTAAGACTGTAAATGCAAGAGTAAATATTGGGAATGTTGAAATAAGTAAAAATACTGTACGTATAATTTGTTAGATACGTACGTTATTGTTATATTTGTAACATGAGTTTTAAATATTAGAAAAATGATTAGTGCAACAGAATTAAGAAAAAACATTTACAATTTATTAGACCAGATATTAAAAACTGGTACCCCACTAGAAATTAAAAGAAAAGGGAAAGTGCTTAAAATAATTCCGGAAAAAAAAGTCAAGAAACTGCAAAATTTAAAAAAAAGGAAAGGTTTTAATGGGAAGCCCGATGATATTATTTACATGAACTGGGAAAACGAATGGAAACCATCTATTTAGATACACATGTTGTGGTTTGGTTATTTTATGGATTTTTAGACAATATTTCAGATGTTGCTAAAAAATATATAAATGAAAATGACATTGTTATTTCACCAATAGTATTACTTGAAATACAATATTTATTAGAGAAAAATAGGATTAGTCATGATTTTAATAAAATTTATAAAACATTATCAAAAGATATTGGATTAAAGATTAGTAGTAATTTATTTCGGAATGTCATAAATCAGGCTGTATCTTTAAATTTCACAACAGACCCTTTTGATAGAATTATAGTTGCGGAAGCAAAACTTAATAATTGTAAATTGGTAACTAAAGATTCAAATATTATCAAAAATTATAATAAAGCGGTTTGGTAATGGTAATGTCAAAAAATACCAGAAATATGCCGGGAATAATTCGACTTACTATTTTTTTGCATGAAATAGAGTCCCATTTAAAGGATGTTTTTTTGATAGGC
>CAZFHF010000407.1:0-2833 GCA_964518655.1 uncultured Bacteroidales bacterium
ATTTCTCAATAAAGAAATAGAGGTTTTGGGATTGGTGAGAAGACCTAATACAGCTAATATTAACTTAACCTATAAGCCCACTGAGAAACTTGCCTTGAGGATTAATTTTAAGCACGTAGGTTCAAGGAATGATATTTTTTACAATTCGCAACTTGGTCCTTATGGCGCTTTGGGAACTGAGGGAGTGGCAGATTATTCATTGTTGGATTTTTCGGCAACATTTGATTTCAATAAACATTTTTCGGCAGGTACACGAGTAGAAAATATCTTTAATACAAAATATAGAGAAATCAGCGGTTTTACGACAAGAGGCAGGGCAGTATATTTTAATTTGCGATACATTATTTAATAACTAAAAATAAATTATTATGGAAACGACAAATCAAAAAATTCGCCTTGGCGTGCTGGCGGGGATTGTTTTATTAGCTGTTTTCAGCAGGTTAATCCCGCATCCGCCTAATTTTACGCCATTAATAGCAATTGCACTGTTTGGCGGTGCATATTTTAGCAAGAAAAGTTATGCTTTTATGATTCCGCTAATTGCTATGCTCATTAGTGATATTTTAATTATGAGGTTTATATATGCCCATATAAGCACAATCCCTGAATATTTCATCTCTTCAGCAACCATTTCAGTGTATATATCCTTTGCCCTGATAGTATTAATTGGGTTTCTTTTGCATAGCAGGGTAAAAGTTTTTAATGTGGTTTTTGCCTCGTTAGCTGGTTCAATCTTGTTTTTTATTGTAGTCAATTTTGCTGTATGGGCTGGAGGTTCATATAATCTTTACCCGAAGAATATGACTGGATTGATTGAATGTTATGTAGCTGCTATTCCTTTTTTTAAGAATACACTAATCAGTGCTTTGCTTTATTCAGGTGTATTATTTGGCAGTTTTGAATTGGCAAAATTCAGGTTTTCTGTTTTGACAAAAGCATAAAATTGACTATGGAAAATAAGAAAGCAATATTTAACTGGAGTGGGGGCAAGGATTCATCCTTGTGTTTATATAAGATATTACAATCTGGTGAATATGAAATATCCTATTTGTTGACTTCTGTGAGTTCAAAATATCAAAGGATAACTCAACATGGTGTTCGGGTGGAATTGTTAAAGCAACAGGCAACCAATATCGGTATTCCTTTGTATAAATTGATTATGCCTGATATGCCAACTATGACAACTTATAATAATATTATGAATGAGGCATTGAAGAAGTTTCAAAAACAGGGTATTCATCTTTCTATTTTCGCAGATATTTTTTTAGAGGATATTCGCAAATACAGGGAAGAACGATTGGCAATTATGGATTTTAGGGGAGTGTTTCCTCTGTGGCAGATATCTACAAAACATTTGGCAAAAGAATTTATTAACTTGGGATTTAAAGCAGTGGTTGTTTGTGTTAATAGAAAACACTTGAATAAGAATTTTGCAGGCAGGGAATTTAATAAGCAATTTTTAAAGGATTTACCTGAAAATGTTGATCCCTGTGGTGAGTACGGGGAGTTTCATTCTTTTGTATATGATGGCCCTATTTTTAAAAAGCCCATTGATATTGAAAGAGGGGAAATCGTTTACAAGAAGTACAGACCACCAAAAAGGGATGAAGCTGATACACATTCCTATACTTGCGGGTCAACGGATATAACAAGTGGTTTTTGGTATTGTGATTTGCTGCCTAAAACAGAAATTCCTTTAAAACAAAATAATGTCTAAAAAAGCTGCTGTATTATGGACAGGCGGAAAAGATTCTTGTCTGGCTTTTTATGAAGCTCAAAGGGCAGGTTATCAAATTGATAGTTTAGTAACTTTTGTTCCCGGCAATCCGGTTTTTATAGCACATCCAATCAGCTTTATGAAATATCAGGCGAAGGCAATAAACCTACCCCACAGGATTGTAGAAATTAAGGAAAAATACAAGGAAGGTTACAGGGAAGCGTTTAGCTTGTTAAAAGAAAGGCATAATATCAATACTCTTATTACTGGTGATATGGATGAAATTGATGGACATTCTAATTGGGTAATGGAACATAGTGGAGTTGCAAACATTGATATAAAAATTCCATTATGGAAGATGGATAGATTAGAAGTTCTAAAGCAATTGCTAATGCATCAGTTTAAAGTGATTTTCTCCTGTGTAAAGAAACCCTTGTTTTCTGATGTGTGGTTAGGAAAAGAAATTACAGAGGATACAGTAAGTCAGTTGAGAAAAATGAAAAATTTAAGAGGAATAGATATTTGTGGAGAACAGGGCGAATATCATACTTTGGTTTATGATGCTCCTTTCTTTAAAAAAAGCATTTTTATTAATTCTTTTTCAAAGCGTGAAAAGGGTGATTTAATGTATATTGATATTCAGGAATTGACATTAAAAGATAAATGATAATCTTATACTAAAGTCAGAGTACATATCTGTAAAATTGAACTGAAGAGCTAAGTTGCTAATTTTTTCTTTTCTTATCTTGCGGACAATTGCAACTAACTAATTGGATAAAAAATACTAATGTCTTTTATTCCAACTAAACTAATATTGTTGCTAGTAAATTGATAGCTGCTAATTGAACTGATAGAAAGCTACTATAATTTTCACGTTAGATTTTCATAAAACAACTATTTACAAAAAACCTGTTCAAATTAAATAATAGTGCAAGATCCTCAAGAAATTGGTTCGATTTCTGTCCCTTTAGGTTCACAAATTAGAAGGATCAGTAAATTTTGTTTAAAGCTATTTGAAGATTTACATCAAGTTCACCAGTTGAAGTTAATTTAACTATCCAATAGTCCCTGTTGCCGTAATAACCCGAAACATCACCGTCATTGGATTCAGAAAAT
>CAZFHF010000408.1:0-2830 GCA_964518655.1 uncultured Bacteroidales bacterium
CGGTGCCGCACTTTTAAATAATGACATAAAACATAATAGATTTAAGCCTAAATTGACACTTATTGAGAATATTCATAACGGACATAACTAAAAATAAATTTACTGAGTATGGAGTTATATGGTATAAGAGTTATTGATTTACCCGACTTTTCTGAATTAATTCTTCGTTTTTCTTTTAACCTGCTTGTAGTATTTATTCTTGTAAGATTACTGTATTATCCTATAGCTAAAAGGAAAGACTATCTTTTTACCTATATACTTATAGGAACAATCGTATTTCTTTTATGTTTTCTTCTTGAAAATGTTAAGCTCCAGTTGGGGATGGCCCTGGGACTCTTTGCAGTATTCGGGATAATAAGGTATCGAACAAATCCGATAGCGATAAAAGAGATGACTTATCTTTTTATTATTATAGGTATATCGGTAACGAATGCTTTGGCCAATAAAAAAGTCAGTTATGCTGAGCTGTTATTTACGAACTTTGCAGTTATTGCAGTTACTTATGGACTTGAAAAAGTATGGTTACTGAAGCATGAATCCCGGAAAACAATAATATATGAGAAGATAAATTTGATAAAGCCGGGAAATTATCAGCTTTTACTTAAGGATCTGGAAGAAAGGACAGGATTAATTATCAACAGGGTTGAAGTAGGCAGAATTGACTTTCTTCGTGATGCTGCGAGAATAAGAATCTATTATTTCGCATCAAGCAACCTGGTAAACATTTCTGATGAAGAAGATACTTTTATAAATAACGATGATGATGGGGATTAATAAGATACCTTTCAGGTCTTATATAATCATTCTCATCTTTTTCTCCCTTATTATAATATCAAATACAAATTCATTATTTGCGCAGAACAGGGATTTTGAAGTCTGGACCGGTGTTGCACTGGAAGCTAAACCTTTTAAGAATATATCATTAGAGATTGAGGAAGAAATAAGATTCAGGAATAATGCAGGTGAAATAGAAAGTTACTTCACGGATGCAGGGTTATCGGTTGATATCTGGAAAGGATTCACTCTTGGGGGCTATTATAGATTTATAATGAAAAATGAAGAAGAGGAAAGATATAGTAAAATACACAGGTATTATTTTGATTTAAGCTACGGAAAAAAACTTGGCAGGTTTGAGCTTTCAGCCCGCACCAGGTACCAGACAAGATATAAGGATATTTATACCAGCGAACAGGGATATTTACCCGAAAAATATAGCAGAAATAAGTTTGGAGTATCTTATGATATCTACCGAACATCCCTTGAACCAAAATTATCTTTTGAGTTTTATTACCAGCTAAACAATCCTGAAGGTAACAGCATTGATAAGATCAGAATTGCACCTGAACTGAGATATACTATAAAAAGATCAAATGAAATACGGATATTTTATATGATTGAGAAAGAATATTTTGCTAGCGATCCGGCTACGATATACGTATTAGGTGTTGGTTATGCATATAAGATTTAATTAGCCGGACAGGGTTTTTTGCTCACTGGTTTATACACTTTTCAATACTCTCCCATAATTTATCGGCAGTCTTATCCCATGTAAATTTATTTCTTTGTTTTCTTGCTTTCTCAATAAGATCATTACGAATATTTATGTCGCAAAATATTTTCAACATTGCATCTTTGATAGACTTGACTGAAGCAGGTTCAACGTATAAGGCTGCATCCCCCCCAACCTCAGGCATTGATGATACTTTAGAAGTTATTACAGGTATGTCACAATACATGGCTTCAAGAAGTGGTATGCCAAAACCTTCGAAATATGAGGCATATACCAGTGAGATTGCTGATGCTGTGATGATCCTTAAATCTTCAGAGCTCACCCTGCCGGTAAAAAGGATCTCATTTTTAAATTTCGAATTGTTATAGGCATCCTGTATATCCGGTGTCCACCATTTCCTCGACCCTACAATTAATAATTTTACATTGCAGTAGACCGATTGTTTAAAATCATCAAATGCTTTGATCAGGTTTGCCAGATTCTTACGCGGATGAATTAATCCGATGAACAGAAAATAAGGGCTTCCTTCAGAAAATCTTAACCTTACCTTATCCTGCTCTTCTTTCTGCAATGGCTTAAGCTCTTCACTTGCACCGTTATATACAATATCTATTTTATCTTTATCAATATTAAACCTTGAAATGATATCCTGACGTGTATAACTGGATACTGTAGCTATTCGATCAGCCTTCTTTATGAAGCGCGGGAAAAAATAATTATAGTATTTTCTTACATGCCAGGGAATAAATTCAGGATAATGAAAAAAATTCAAATCATGAATTACAGGCAATGATTTGATATTGGTTCTTAAAGACAGCCATCCATCAGTGGAAAGAAACAGTTCAGGCTTGTACTTTTTAAGAATATGAGGAACACCCCAATCAAAAAAAAGATACCATAAAACCGGGTGCCGTGACTGAGGATGAGCAATTACGGGTTCAATATTGTCTGAGAAAATGAATTCTTCCGTATACTTTCTGTCAAAAATAAATATGAATTTGTGTTCAGGATTATTTACTGTAATTCTTTTTAAGGTTTCATATGTAAACCACCCTATGCCTTCAAGTTTATCCCTGATTAGTAACCTTGTGTTAACCGCAATAATCATTTCGAATAGTTAGTATTTATATCACTTATAGATATTATTTAATAATGATCGCAAAATAAAACAATTATCTGAAAATAGTATTTCTTTTCCAAATATCAGTCACTTTTATTTGGTAATTTCCTTTAACATAAATCCTACGCCATGGATATTTTCAATTACCAGCCCGGGAATATGCCTTAAATATTTCCTTAACCTTGAAATGAAAACATCCA
>CAZFHF010000409.1:0-2818 GCA_964518655.1 uncultured Bacteroidales bacterium
GTGTTGGACAAAAGCTATAACCGCTCTAATACAGGATATTTTCTGGAACATAGCATTAATCCGGGGAAATTATACATTTCCGGGGGCTTAATGTTAAACTGGAATTCGACATTTAGAAATAAAATTAAAATATATCCGGGAATTGATATTAGCTATAATATTCTTACCGGTTTAAAAATATTTGGATCTTTAAACAGAACTTTCAGATTACCAACATTCACAGATATGTTTTATGAATCTCCTGACACTTATGGCAATTCGGAGTTAAAACCTGAACAAGCGATAACTGCTGAAACAGGCATGAAACTTAACACCAGCAAAATAACGGGACATATTTCGTTATATCACAGGTCAGGTAAAGATTATATAGATTACATCCATCAACCTGATACTGAAATATGGCGGGCAGAAAATATAACTGAGGTCAAAGCCATAGGGACGGATTTGTCATTCTCAGTCAGATTAAATAAAATTATAGATCAAAATTTCCCTGTTCAAAGCCTGAATATTAACTACTCATTTATTGATATTACAAGGTCATCAGGTGAATTTGAGTCAAGATACGCCCTGGATAACTTAAAACATAAATTTTCAATCACTTCAATAATTAATATTACCAAACATACAAAAGGCAGTATTTATGTTATTTATCAGGATCGTTCAGGAAATTATGATGTTTATAATACTGATTCAGCAGGATATATTTACATGCCTTACAAACCTTTCTGGCTAATAAGCGCGAAACTGCAGCAAAACATAAAGAGTATTAGTATATTTCTTGAAGCAAGTAATATACTAAATACAACCTACCGGGATATCAGTAATGTAATTCAGCCGGGACGCTGGTTTATCGGAGGATTTAAAATAAACCTGGACTTTCAGTCGATATTAAAACCTGTTAAATGATTTGTGGATTTCCAGCAATAAAGAATGAATTTTTCAGATTCTTTTTATTATATATCATGGGTTTATTAGTAATGTATTCATAAATTTTAAATCCTGCACCTTCAACAATAGCATGGCCGGCGGCAATATCCCATTCCATAGTAGGTGCCAACCGGGGATAAATATCTGCATTGCCCTCGGCTATTAAACATAACTTAAGAGAACTGCCTATTGTTATAATTTCAACATTCTTATATTTTTTCTTTATCTTTTTAAAATACATTTTCGTTAACAGGGATAAGTGTGAGCGGCTGCCTATGCCTATTATTTTATCTTTTTTCACAGACAGTGGTAATTTTTCGGCTGCATCAATCAATGATTTTAAATTTTCTGTTTCCGTTAAGTTAGTATTAATCCCGGATATCTTGTATGATCCCAGTAAAGGTGAAGAAAAATATAAGTTTCCTGATGCCGGGACATATATTACCCCTATTACCGGTGACTCATCTTTTATAAGGGCGATGTTAACAGTAAACTCACCGTTTCTTTTAATAAATTCCTTTGTGCCATCAAGAGGGTCAACCAGCCAGAAGGCATCCCAGTTTTTTCTTTCCTTATATGATATATTTTTGCCTTCTTCACTTAGAACCGGGAATCCGGATTCAGCCAGGTACTTTTTTATTATTTCATTTGATTTCAGGTCTGCTTCGGTAAGCGGAGATCTGTCATCCTTTAAAGTAACCTTGTAACTTTCTGCATTATATACTTTTATAATTTCAATCCCACCGGCTATTGCTGCATCCACAGCTAGTTTTGTTAATATCTCAAAGTCATGCATTCTAATTCCGTACTAAAAATAAATTATAGAAAGTATAGTTACAGTAACGATCATATAGATAATGGTGAGAGGGAATCCTATTTTTAAGAAATCCCTGAAAGAATAACCACCTGGTCCGTAAACCATAATGTTAGTCTGGTAGCCTATTGGAGTCATGAAGTTGGCCGCAGCTCCATAAGCTACGGTTAATACAAATGGTATTGCGGTTATATCGAGGTTGCGTGCTGCAGTGAGGGCAATAGGGAAGATAATACCAACTGCGGCAGTATTTGTTATATAAGCAGCGAGAATGCTTGTAATAAAATAAAATCCGAACAAGAGCCAGATCTTTCCAAATGGCATAAATATGTTAATCAGGAGATTTGCAATAAGGTCGGCAGCTCCTGATTTTATCATAGCCGTACCAAGTGCTAAAGCCAGTACAATTATCAATGCAAGGTTATAATCAATACTTTTTGGAAGTTCTTTGGGATGAGTTACTTTCAGCGCCATTGATGCAAGAAGGATTATTATTAATCCCATAAATAAGGGTACTATATGCAATGAAGAAAGAACAATTGCCAGCAGTAATCCCCCGAACAATATTGTGGTTTTATACCACTCAAGTTTTACAAAATCCCTGACTTTGGATATAAAATAAAAGTCACGCGTATTTATCGTTCTGCTTATAAAATCGGCACCTGCATAAAGCAGTAAAACGTCACCTGCCTTTAATATAACATTCCCCAGTTTGCCCTCGATTCTTTCACCATTTCTGTGAACAGCTATTATTGCCCCATCATATTTACTTCTAAAATCCGTTTCTCTTACTGATTTATTTATAAGTGATGAATTTTGTGATACAACAATTTCAACAATCTCGGCTCTCTTTCTTTTAGTTAACATTCCTACTTCAGGCAGAACAAGGCCTGACGTAGAATTTACAAGTTCTGCTATCCTTGGTGTTTCCCCTGCAAATACCAATACATCACCCCTGTCTAAGATTACATCTGGCGCTACAGCATCAATTCGAAATGATCTCCGCAATATCTCTACCAGATAAAGGCCTTTTAAGTCAGCCAGTCCCGATTCATCAATTGTTTTTCCTATAAGATG
>CAZFHF010000410.1:0-2794 GCA_964518655.1 uncultured Bacteroidales bacterium
ATAAATTCAGGATCTATTTCTCAGTCAGAAACCTGTTCATTGAACTGGCCGAAATTAAAGAAATATTAAGATCATTTGATAAAATAATACTATATATAAATGATAACAGGCTGGAGAAACTGATTCCCCCGGAAAAGGATAAAAACATCGATTTTAGATGCCGCCATATTAAGCCAGAGAAGGATTACCTTTCTTTTATTCACTATTTGATTTACGTGAAAATCAGATTCCTGCAAAATATTTTGATCCAACTGCGTAAAACGAAACATATGGTGTTTAATGTTACTTTACCGGTTGCCTACCTGGATATCCCGGATCTGAAACCGGTAAAGGGAAATTATATTATCGGATATCTGTTAAAGAAAATTAATGCAGGCTTCACACTTAATAGTGAGATTGAGACTCCGAAGTTCACAAAAAATAAAAAATTCAGGCTGGGTCAGAATACTTCACAAAAATTGTACAACATAAACACAATTCATAGTGAAGGCTTATTATTTAAAAGGCTTTTCTCTATTAATCTCATAAGGAAATTATTCAGCAGTAACCGCCAGCTTAAAAGTTTTTACATTAAGGCAGAAGATACGCTCAGCACAGAACCTGACTGTTTATTCATGGAACTGGTTAAAAAATATCATCCTGCTGCATTGTATTTTATCTTTAAATATTACGCATATAAAAGCTTTTTCAGAAAATACAGGATTAAAACTATCTCATCAACAGATGAAAACAGTCCTGAGATAAAAAGTGTACTTGATGCTGCAAAATCTGTGGGAGTTATTACTGTTGGCATTCAGCATGGTGCAATACATGAATTACATCCTGCATATATGTACAGCGCAAGCGACCGGGCAAAGAAAATAATGACAGATTATACGCTGGTCTGGGGTGAGTTTTATAAAACCCTTCTGGCGGAAAAAGGAAATTATAGTCCTGATTCCCTTATTGTCAGCGGACATATCAGATCTGATATTATACCTCATTTACTAAGCCAGGAACATAAAGCCGGTAGTAAATTACCGGATAATCCTATAATTGTATTTGCTTCACAGCCCCAAAGGGACGATTCATTACGCCGGCGTGCAGCAACTGATATCTTTACTGCGGCAAAAAAACTTAAAGATATATGCATGATAATAAAATTGCATCCTGCCGAGAAAAACGATAAAGAATACTATAAGGCTATAGCTCAGGAAACCGGTTGTGATAATTACAAAATATTATATGATGAGGATTTATATAAACTTATTGCGTCCTGTAGTGCTTTAATTACATGTTTTTCTACTGTTGGTACCGAGACTGCATATTTTTATAAACCCCTGATAATTCTAGATCATTTGAAACAGGATATTCAGGGATATAGTAAGGAAGGCATAGCATACCAGGTTACAGGCTCAGAAGAGTTATACAAATGCTTAAGAGGAATACTTGATGGCAAACTTGCTATTAATAAACCTGCATATAACAAGTTTATAGGCAAATATGCTTACAAAATAGATGGTAAATCAAGTGACCGCTGTCTGAATTTTATTAAATCCTTAGCCTAGTTGTTTTATTATTTTATTTCATCCAGATAAATCTCTATTGCCTTATTGAGCAATTTATTTTGTTTAAGGATACGTTCTACAAATTCACGAAAAGCGCCATCGCCTCCTCTTGCTGAAAGTATCCACCTTGCATGTTTCCTTACATAATATTTTGCACCTGAGGGCACTGCACTTAATCCTGCAGCTTTTAATAAAGGTATGTCGTTTATGTCATCTCCGATAAAAGCAATTTCCTTAAGTGTTATACCTAGCTTATCTGCCAGTTCCCTCACAACTTTAAGTTTATTTCTTATGCCTGAGAAAACATATTCTATTTTAAGTTTTTCAGCCCTCCGTCTGACAATTTCTGTATCTTCACCTGTAATTATTGCAACAGGAATTTTAAGTGCCTTTAAAAATGCCACACCAGCGCTGTCAGACGTATTAAATTTTTTCAGCTCATTTCCTTTATCATCGTAATACATTCCTCCGTCAGTCCATACGCCATCAATATCCGTTATAACAAGTTTTATGTTCATTATTTTATCATATTTGGGTAAATAATCTCATTCCCGGGAATATCTTTAACCGCCTTTTTGCCTAACACCTGATCTTTCTCTCTCCATTTATATCCATCACCCGGACTTAACATATGGATATCGCTGATTGTAATAATTGTCCCTGCTTTTATATCACGGCTAGTGGCAATAGATCTTTCAAGTTTAACCTGTGCATTTCTTACAGCATCGCTGATATAAATATCTTTGTCCCCCAGTGCTTTTTCCGTATTTCTAATATCCCTTACCATACGATATACGCCGTCAGGTCCCAGTGACATCTGATGATCTGTCCCTTTCATTTTTCTGTCCAGTGTAATATGCTTTTCAATGATCTCTGCACCCATTGCTACAGCCACCGCAGGTATTACAATACCTATGGAATGATCTGAATAACCTATCGTGTACTGTGAATAATGCTGTTTTAAGTACAGAATGGTATTCAGATTTATATTCCTGTATTCAGAGGGATATTGTGAAAGACAATGTAAGATTGCAATATTATTATGGTACCTGGTAATTAATTCCAGAGCGTCATCCAGTTCTTTTCGCCCTCCCATGCCTGTTGACATTATTATAGGTATCTTTGTTTCGGCCAGTGCTTCCAGTAACGGGTGATTTGTAAGATCACGTGACGCTACTTTAAGCTTGTCAGGTATAAAATACCTGAACATTGACAGACATTTTGCGGAACATAACGTCTCGATAAAG
>CAZFHF010000411.1:0-2778 GCA_964518655.1 uncultured Bacteroidales bacterium
TTAACTTCGATATAGAAAAAGCTAAAGCCGTTATATTATATATTACTAATCAATTCGGTGAAATAGACTTTCATAAAATTTTTAAATATTTATATTTTGCGGATCGAGAACATCTTGCAAAATATGGTAGTACAATTGTTGAAGATAGATATATCGCCATGAAATATGGTGCTGTCCCATCTATTATATATGATGCCTTTAAGGCTATTCGGGGAGATGGAGATATTAAACCTGAATTTCAAAGTTTTTATAACGCATTTGAAATAAAGGATAAATATATATTAATATCAAAAGAGAAGTCTGATGTTGAAGAATTATCGGATTCGGAAATTGAATGTATTGATAAAATTATTGTGGATAATAAAAATCTTGATTTTGATAAACTTTCAGAAAAAGCACATAATGATATTGCATGGAAAAATGCAGACAGGGACGATATAATGGATATATTAGACATTGCTGAATCGGGAGGCGCAAGTAAAGAAATGCTGAAATATATTACGGAAAATAGAGAATGTCGTAATATAGGTTTAGCTAAATAAATATGACAATTATTGGAAATTTTCTTAATAAAAATCACGCTTAATATCACCAAAATTATTAAGAAAATATAATATTAAAAGGTAATTAATAATCCTTCTTAATAATGTTTTACTTTAAATATTTTGTAATTATTGCATAATCGGATATTCCTTTTTGCGTATTATCGTCCAATAACTAGGGAGACTGTCATCTTTTATAAAATCTGTTAATAATATTCAAAAGTGTACCAGTAATAATATCTAAAAGTGTACTGCTGTTATTGTATTATTATATTGTCTGATTATGCACTTTATATATGTTTAACGCCCTGATAATGAGAAAATAAATCCAGATAAAGTTTGGAATATACCCCTGTTTTTGTATATTTATTGTAACAAAGCCTGGTATAGAAACAAGTGTTAGTGGCAAATAGCGTGCAACCGGCAACCTGCAGCTACCTTATAATTTCCATCTCATCCAGAAGATACCCTGCATTGGCATATTTATCAATAATAAACAACACATACCTGATATCCAGAGATATATTCCTGCATATCTCAATATCGTAAAAATAATCACTCATTGTGCCCTCCCAGCTTCTGTCAAAATTTATACCTATAAGCTGTCCGTCCGCATTTATAACAGGACTTCCTGAATTGCCTCCCGATGTATGATTGGTCGCAATAAAACATACCTGCATAGTGTCATTTGTTCCGTAATCACCATAATTCTTCAGCTTATATAGTTCTTCCAGCCGTTCCGGCACTATATAATCATAGTTTTCTTCAGAACCTTTTTCAATAACACCGGCTAACGTTGAATAATACTGATAATCAACAGCGTCACAGGGACTGTAGCCCTTAATGTTTCCGTATGAAAGTCGTAATGTATGGTTGGCATCAGGGTAAAACTGTTTATCGTCCTGCATTTCCATCAAGGCTTTGACATAATCCCTGTACATGCTGTCCAGTTTGATATCTGTAGCAATGATATGCGGGTATACCGCAGTATAATAAAGATCGTTAAATTCCGTATATAGCTGAAAGGCCGGATCATCCTCAATTTTCGCAGCTGTTGCTTTAGTATAATTCTGCAGTAATTTGTCAACCTTTGCCTGATTTGTCAATAAGGATTTTGAAAAAACATAATCAGCATATTCTGAAAAATTACCTTTGGATCTTTTTATGATCAGGTTCATAATATCAGGGTGAAACTGCCGGCTGACGTTGTTGTAATATATTTCCAGCATTCCGGCAAGCATATTTTTGTCAATTTCAGCGTAATAATCTTTAAAGAATATTTCACTTATTGCTTTTAGCTGTTCAATTTTGTTTTTAAATATTTCTTCTGAATCTCCTTCTGAAAAATATATAAGATCTTTAAAATATGAGGCAAAGTCTATAAGTTCTATGCTTAGTACTGTTTCATACCTTAACTGCTCGGCTATATAGAAAGGCAGCAACTCATTATATAATTCACTGAATCCTGACAGCAGCCCGCCATATTTTCCCAATCTGGCTGAATCTTCATTTATCCAGTTATTAAACTGTGATTCCAGCATTTCTTTTGATTGTATGATATTCTTTGCGTCAAAACCTTCAAGTATGCCTGCCCATTTTTTTCTGGCATTACTTATTCTGGAGTATTTTGTCGCATATTTGATTTTTAACTCATTATTATCTGCTGTATAGGATTTTATCAGATCCTCTTTTTTTTCTCTGATATCCACCTTTACCGGAAGAGTGTTCAGTAACAGGGTATTAATACCTGAAGAGGTAATAAATTGCCGGGTATTTGCAGGATAACCATAGACCATAGTAAAATCATCTTCTTTATATCCATTTAATGATATCCGGAAATGATTCTTTGGTTTATAGGGGATGTTATCAGGTGAATATTCGGCGGGTTTGTTATTAGTATCAGCATATATCCTGAAAAGCGCAAAATCCCCTGCGTGGCGCGGCCAGATCCAATTGTCAGTATCTCCTCCGAAATTACCTATTGCGGAAGGAGGAGCACCAACTAATCTCACATCGTTAAACACTTTGTATGTAAACATATAATACTCATTACCATAGAAAAAAGGCCTGATGTTAATCTTATATGGATGTTTAATATCTGCTTCATTAATAATGCTGTCAATTCTTTTATCAATTACTGCCAGTCTTTTAATATAGGGCATATTATCCTCAATATCTTCAAGAACCTTATCTGTAACATCTTCAATAGCAATTAAAAAGGTTGCAGTTAATCCGT
>CAZFHF010000412.1:0-2777 GCA_964518655.1 uncultured Bacteroidales bacterium
CAAATGACGGATACTTATTACAATATTTTAAAGAATATAATGTACCTGTCCTCGGTATTGACCCTACAGCCAATACTGCTGCGGTAGCAATAGAAAAAGGAATCAATACAATAGTTGATTTTTTCAGTACTGACTTTGCAAAAAAACAACTGGCCGACAAAGGAATTAAAGGGGATCTGATCCTGGGTAATAACGTTCTGGCACATGTTCCTGATATTAATGATTTTGTAAAAGGAATGAAAATAGCCCTCAAAAAAAAGGGTATTATTACAATGGAATTTCCGCATCTTATGAGACTGGTCGAGGAATGCCAGTTTGACACAATCTACCATGAACATTTCTCGTACCTTTCTTTTACGGTTGTTAAAAGAATTTTCGAACATCAGGGACTGGAAATGTTTCATGTGGAGGAACTACCGACTCATGGCGGATCTTTAAGAATTTTCGCCAAACATGCAGAGGACAGATCCAAAGATATATCAGGTAATGTGGCAAATTTGCTTAAACGGGAAGAAGAAGCAAAAATGAACTCAATGGAATACTACAGTAATTTCCAGGAAAGGGTTGATAAAATAAAATATGACGTCTGGGAATTCCTGATAAAAGTTAAAAAGGAAGGTAAAAAAGTAATTGGCTATGGCGCTGCGGCTAAAGGAAACACATTGTTAAACTATTGCGGGATCAAGGGTAATGATCTTATACAGTTTGCCGTGGATGCATCACCACACAAACAGAATAAATATTTGCCCGCGAGTCATATCATAGTAAAAAATCTCGATAGTATAGCAGAATATAAGCCCGATTACGTAATTATTTTCCCATGGAACCTGAAAAATGAAATTAGTGAACAGTTGAATTATATCAGGGGCTGGGGAGGTAAATTTGTAACATTCATACCAGAAATAAACATTTTTTAACTAATGTTTGATCCTGAGAAAAATAATATAGATTATGATAAAGCAGGCTCTGGGATGTACAAACTTATCTCTGAACTATACCCGATTTGCAGAAGTATTACAGGAAATGGTGTAAGGAATACACTTAAGATTATTGCAAGGTACATTCCCCTTCAGATATATGAAATACCAACAGGCACAAGAGTATTCGACTGGGAAGTGCCCAAAGAATGGAATATAAGGGACGCTTACATTGAAGACTCCGGAGGTAAAAAGATACTTGATTTTAATAAACTGAATTTACACGTTTTAAATTATAGCATACCTGTAAATAAGCATGTAACACTTAATGAGCTGAAAAAGCATATATTTACCCTTCCTGAACAGCCCGATCTGGTTCCGTATAAAACATCTTATTACAAGGAAAACTGGGGATTCTGCATGTCCCATAGACAATTTCTTTCACTTAAGGATGATACCTATCATGTATATATAGATTCTTCACTGGAACAAGGCAGCCTCACATATGGCGAATTGCTGATTAAAGGTAAAAGTACGGATGAGGTTCTGATATCAACACACGTTTGTCATCCTTCATTATGTAATGACAATCTCTCAGGAATTGCTATTGCAACATATATTGCCAAATATCTTGCTGATATAAGAACAAAGTATACCTGCAGGTTTCTCTTTATACCAGGCACAATAGGGTCTATTACCTGGCTGAGTACTAATGAAAAAACAGTAAATAAAATAAAGCATGGACTTGTTATAACTTTACTGGGTGATAACTCTGATTTTACATATAAGAGATCGAGAATAGGCAATGCCGATATTGATAAATCTGCTGAATTATTTCTCAGTACCTTGAATAAGCCGTTTACTATATCGGATTTTGTTCCTTATGGCTATGATGAAAGACAATATTGTTCTCCGGGATTTAATTTGCCGGTAGGATGTTTCACAAGAAGGCCCTATGGCACGTTCCCGGAATACCATACATCTGCAGATAATCTCCAGTTTGTTAGTCCGGTTAAACTGGGAGAATCTTTGAAGGCCCTGTTAGATATACTATATATAATTGAAAATAATGAAACATATACTAACCTAAATCCGAAGTGTGAACCACAACTTGGAAAGCGCGGGTTGTATGATGAAATAGGCGGAACGAGCGACAGCAAAATAACACAACTCGCCTTATTATGGGTATTAAATTTTTCAGATGGTTTTCACAGTTTACTGGATATTGCTATAAAATCAAAGATTAAATTCAGAATAATTAAAAATGCTGCCGATGCTCTTTTCAAATTTAACCTTTTAAAAAAGAAGTGAAAATATAAATGATATGGTAGAACTTAAAAATAAAAATGCACTTATTACGGGCGCGAGCAGCGGCATAGGTGAAGCAATAGCAGGTTGCCTGGCAGAAAAAGGAGTTAATTTATGCCTTATAGGAAGAAATGTTGCGAAATTAACCCAAATTAAAGAAAGGTTTAAAAATCATTCGCTAAGAATTGAATTTTATAAGGCAAATCTCTCAAAGGAAGAGGAATTAAAAGGAATAGCAGATTTTTTTAACCATAATTTCTCAACATTGGATATACTTGTTCATAGTGCTGGTGTTATTTTAACGGGCTCAACCGAGCAAGCTTCTGTTGAAGATTTAAAGTTACATTTTAATATAAATTATTTGGCTCCCTATATAATTACAAAATCATTGCTTCCGGTAATACGCAAAAGCAAAGGACAGATTATTTTTATTAATTCCAGTGCCATACAAAGACCCATTGGTAATCTTGGACAATACTCTTCATCAAAGTACGCCTTGAAGGGCATGGCTGACTCATTAAGAGAAGAAATAAATGCAGATGGAATAAGGGT
>CAZFHF010000413.1:0-2766 GCA_964518655.1 uncultured Bacteroidales bacterium
AAATGTGCAGGTTTAAAAGCCCCAGGTCACCACTGCCCTCTTCGACATCTAGATCAGTAATATAATACCAGACACCCTGCAAATCTCCAACTCCTTCGAATCTCATTCCTATACCTTTATCTGCTTCATTTGAATAGAACTGGTACTGAGGATAGCCATCATCATAAGCAAGCGTAAGCGGAGTATTTTCTTCTATTAAAGAGCTAAGGTTATAAAACATTAATTCATAGGGATTATCACTAGTTTCAACAGGCTTTATAACAATATAATATATTCCGGGATCAAATCCTGATATTACAATAGTGTCACTTATTGTACCGGAATTCTTTGATGAATCCAACTGGTGTATAAGCGTATCCTGCACTGAATAAAGGAAAATATCAAAATTTGCCGGCGGGACCAATATTGCTGATGCGTCTGCAACCCCGTTATAATAGAACGCATATATGTCTATATCCCCTAAGGCTTTCAGCAGTCCGTTTGCGCTTCCAATGTTGTATGCGGATGTAGCATTGGCAAAATGATTGTTAGGTTCATATAAATCCGGGCTATAATTATTGTAAAATTCAGAAAGGAAATTGATCCACCGGGTGCTGTCAGGAAAATCTTTGCTGAACAGCCGGTCCCCGTATTCAGGATCATAATTCTCAAAAAGCGGAAAATATATTGACAACCCCCTGGCATAATTGTAGTCATCAGATGCATAATTATCAATCATCGCATCATCAATTACATTTTTAAGCGAGAGCGCCGCATCTTTAATCTGTGTGTCGGTTATATAAGTCTCAATAAGATTTGCCAGGCTCCATAAATCGAAATAATCATATACATCGAAGCTCTGGGTGTTGTAACGTGCCTGGCCCACTTCATCCCATATACTGCCGTTATTAATAATTTTTATTGTTAATGAATCGAGCTTCCTGGCAATATCCCTGATTTTATTAAGTTTCAAAGATGCAATGGTAACAGGTATAAAATCATAATACTCGCCATAAGTCCTGACAATTACACTTGATAGAGTGTCAGCCGTCATATTATGGTCATTTACAAGTTCATAAAGAAATGCCTCATAATCAAAGCCATCCCAGGGTATTGCATCCTCTGAGGCAACAAAAATATCAGCCAGGTCCCGTAGCTGATATGCTACTTCTATCATACCCATAAGGCATGCATCAAATGCGATAATATCAGGATTTATATTGCTTTCAGATATTGCTTTGCCCACCTCGTAATTTGACAGGTAGTCGTTGCTTGTAATGTCATAGCATACATCACGGGTAAACGGATTATTATCATCTGTTCTTTTCAGCCTCCACCCGCCGCCATGATTCCATAATACCAGTGCATATCTGTCAGCAGGGTAATTAGATACAGTCCAGTTTATGAATTCTGTTAGAACCTGGGGATCCCCCATGTTTTTTTCACCTATGATTTCAACAGGCTCAGTTGATATCAGTGCCGGATTATCGTCCTGCAACACCCTGAATCTCCTTGTATCTGTCCAGTCACCGTTTGTATTGTCATAGGAGTTTACCCTGTCAAACTGTACTATGATATTTACCGAATCAGTAGATCCCACTGATTCCATTTCATTAAAATCTGTAATTGCCACATTCTCAAGATCATTATCCGCATCAAGGTATATCATTATTGTCCATTTGGCATTTTGTGCACTAATGCAAAAATTGGCGAAAAGAAATACAATGATTGGAAGACTAATGCGTACTATAACTTTTATAAAAAATAAGTTCTGCTTCATATAATTTTAATTTAGGGCTACCAATATAATAAAATTTATGCCCTCGGATGATACTGAATAATAGTATCCCTTAAATACTCCGTATCAAGGTGTGTATAAATTTCCGTGGTAATTATTGATTCATGTCCCAGCATTTCCTGTACAGCCCTGAGGTCGGCACCGCCGTCAATAAGGTGCGAAGCAAACGAATGCCTGAAAGTATGCGGACTGATGGTTTTCTTCAAACCGATAGCCTTTGCAAGAGTTTTAATAATTGTAAAAATCATTACACGTGTTAGCTTCTTTCCCCTCCGGTTAAGAAAAAGAATGTTGGTTGATGCTTTGTCAGGGATGCAATGATTCCTGTACTGATTAATATAGAGTTCAATTTCCCTGATTGCTTTTGAACTTATGGGAACAAGCCTTTCCTTGTTTCCTTTGCCTGTAACCTTAATAAATCCCTGATCAAAAAAAAGATCAGTTAGCCTGAGGTTTATAAGCTCAGTTACCCTGAGTCCGCAACTGTAAAGTGTTTCAATAATAGCCTTATTTCTGTGCCCTTCAGGTTTACTTAGGTCGATTGCATCAATAAGATTATCAATTTCCTTTACTGAAAGGATATTTGGCAGTTTTCTCCCTATCCTCGGAGCTTCCAGCAAAGCTGTGGGATCATTATCAATTTTTTCATCCAGCAAAAGGTACTTGTAAAAGGATTTTATACCTGATATTACCCTTGCCTGCGTCCTCGCACTTATACCCATTTCATTTATGCGCTCGATAAAATCCCGTAAATGTGACAGTTTTACATCGGCAGGCTGAATATTAATTTTCTGAGTTTCAAAATAACTCCTGAGCATCGAAATATCACGGTTATATGCTTCAACAGAATTCCCTGACAAAGATTTCTCAATCTTAAGATAGGATATGTATTCGGATATATATTTTGACCAGCTCACTTTTAAAGAATAAAATACGGATCAATTAATAATCCAAACTTAATAAAAAATATAAATCAAAAAGTATTTAGC
>CAZFHF010000414.1:0-2765 GCA_964518655.1 uncultured Bacteroidales bacterium
CAATCCAATAATAATAAATGTTGATACCATCAGGCATAAGATAGTCTCGATGAAAACACCATATATCAGCTGTGCATTTATATACGGACGTAATAAAAATATTCTCAGAATAAATGAAGCAAGCAGTATAGTGAATAAACGCTCATTAAAACTTTATAAAGAGCCGCTCGACTCGGTATTTTTTGATCAAAGGGGCAGGATCATTAAAATAAAACGATACATACAGTATTACCAGGCTTCAAACAACTACCAAAAGGGTGCTCCCCTGTTCCTTCACCTGTCGGAGGTAAAACAATTTGAATATACTCCGGATAATCTTATCAAAAAACAACAGATCGTAAGTTTTTGCGACCGCTGGAGTGCCCGGGATGAAACGAAAGTATGCAATATCATTACCTATACACTGAACAGGCAAGGCAATACTTATCTTTTAACACGCAGGAATGATCCGGTGAATGATTACTCTGACGGGACTTTTAATTTTGAATTTGATAACAAGAATAACCTGAAAAGCGTTTCATTTAAGAACGTTAAAAATTCCGAAGACTGGAAATGCTTTGTAGAAGTAAATAATGAAGGTAACGTCAGCCGTTATGTCCGGCAGAATAAAGGCATTGTGCACCAGACATTGCTGATAAATTATTACCTTGATGATCCAAATGCGAAACACAAGGTGGAAACCATCACCTGCACTTTTGAAGATGACGGCATCAGCTATTACCAGAAAAACAATACAACCGGCAAAGTGCGCTTCAGGGATAAAATGACCGGAGAGTGGGGTCCGTGGGAGTAAAATAAAAGGTGATGAATATCACCGGTTTTAAGTGAAATATCTTGCCACATCATATTGATTTATTCAAAGAAATTTTGTAATTTAATTACAAATATTGAATATCGTTAGCAGTGAAAATACTGATGTTCGGGTGGGAGTATCCTCCCCATATTTCAGGCGGACTGGGTACTGCCTGTTACGGCATCTCCAGAAGCCTGGCATCATATAATGATGTAGAAATATCTTTTGTTATTCCCAGGACATATAATGATGAAGAAATCAATAAGGTTAAGTTAATTGGAGCCAGCGATGTTATATTGTCCGGGAAAAAGTTGCAGAAAGCACAAATTCCCGGCAAACATAAATTCCTTGAGTTATATCCGCAGGTATCCGCATATATTTCTCCTGAATATTATAAACGCCTTATAAAGGAAAAGCATTTCAGAGCAAAAAATCTCATTAAAGATGCTCCGCCGGGTAAAATTGAATTTTCAGGCAAATACGGGGAAAGCCTGTATGAAGAAATCTACAAATACGGACTCATTGCATCGGAGATTGCCGGGCAGGAAGAACATGACATAATTCATATGCATGACTGGTTGACTTTCACAGCAGGCATTGAAGCAAAAAAAATATCAGGGAAGCCCCTTATAGCCCATATCCATGCCACTGAACTGGATCGCTGCGGGGAGAGTTATAACAAAAAAGTATTTAAAATAGAAAGGAAGGGTATGCAGGCAGCTGACAAGGTTATTACAGTAAGCAATTTTACAAGGAACATCGTAATTGACCGTTATGGTATTCATCCGGATAAAGTGATCACTGTACATAATGCAGTAGAGCATAGCAATAATAACTCTTTAAGTATATGGAATACTTATAAAAATGATAAGGTTGTAACATTTTTGGGAAGAATCACCAGCCAGAAGGGGCCTGAGTATTTTATTGATGCCGCCTGTAAAGTACTGCAAAAAACAAATGATGTAAGGTTTGTTATGGCAGGAGACGGCGATCTTAAGGAGAAACTTATAAAATATGTGGCCACCCTGGGAATATCTGATAAGTTTCACTTTACAGGTTTTCTGAGAGGTGATGATGTCAACAGAATGTATGCAATGAGCGATTTATACGTCATGCCCTCTGTATCCGAACCTTTTGGGATAAGTCCGCTGGAAGCATTACAAAATGGAGTGCCGGTAATAATTTCAAAGCAGTCAGGGGTATCGGAAGTTTTAAAACATGTCATTAAAATTGATTTCTGGGATATTGACGGACTGGCTGATGCAATATATGGAGCATTATATTATGAAGGAACAAAAAAAATGATGGCAGATAAGGGCATGAAAGAAGTTATGAATTTGAAATGGGAAGATACAGCAAGGAAAATAAGGGATATATATTATTCAATTTATAAGAAAGTAAGTTGAACAACATTATTCAAAGAAATTTGTTTGTATATAATTAATTAACCTAAATCAATAATTAAGATGGGAACAAAAAAACAATATCTGAAAACTAAACCGGCATGCAAGGTAACATTCAACTTTGATAAAAACTTGAATAAATCAGCAAAGAAAGTAAATCTGGTTGGTGAATTCAACAACTGGGACAAGAAGGGTATCGCAATGACAAAACTTGAAAAAGGCGGATTTGCAGCTACCGTTGAGCTTGATTCAGGCAAGGAGTACCAGTACAAATACCTGGTTGACGGAAAAAACTGGTGCAACGATCATAAAGCTGACAAATATGTACCTGATGGTTATCAGGGCGAGAATTCCGTGGTTGTACTCTAAGGCATATTTAAATAATAATATCTTTCATACGAATGCAGGAAATAGAAAACCCGAAGCATCAGAGGTGCTGCGGGTTTTTTATTATTGGGGAAGTATTGCTGTTACGCTTAAGCGGAACAGGCAGTCCATTCTGGAGGATGCATTATGTAAATCTTCAAAGTGACGTGGTCTGAAATTTATGTATTTCCTTAAGTGGTATT
>CAZFHF010000415.1:0-2753 GCA_964518655.1 uncultured Bacteroidales bacterium
TATCTTTATAAAGATAATACTTCGTCCAAACTTATGCTTTACAAACATAGGGGCTTTTTATCTTTCTTTAATTCTTTATCAGTTTTTCAATATTAATTATCCGGTCATTTTGGATTTGCAGAAAATATAAACCCTCAGTAAGATTTGACAGGTCAATCTTTATCTCATCTCCTGATTTCATATTTTCCAGTGTTTTTAAATACACTACGTCACCCAGATTATTAAATATCCTGACAGTAATATCCGTATTGTTATCATTAAGTGATTTTATGAATAATATATCATTTGCAGGGTTTGGATAAATGCTTACAGGCATATCTGACTCGACATATGAAACAGACGTTCCTTCTGCGTCATTAATGACCAACGGATTTGAGAAATGCCAACCGGTAGCTTCAGCAACGAAATATACTCCTGCATAATATGTGCCGGGGTCAATGCATCCGACAGAGTTCAGACCAACGGAGAATGACAATGGCGAGACCTGCCCTGAGTCAAGGGTAACATATTGATTCCCCAGGTAACAGTCGGTAGGAGTTATAGATATGTTATCCGAGAGATAATATTGCATCTCGGTAGATGTGATCGTCCCTGGTCCTGTATAAGTTATGATCGGATATAATGATAATGTCTGGTTTTCCTTAACAGGGTTAGGTGAGCAGTTGCCGCCTAACAGGCTAAGTTCTGTTGCTACAGGAGTAGAACTGATTTCCAGGGTCGTTGGGAATTCTTCTCCACTTCCTTCATCAACAAAGTAGATCCCAACGTAATATATACCCGGACTTACACAAACGACACTGTTTAAGTCAGCTGAGAAAGATTCCGTGCCGGTTTCACTTGGGCCCAATGTAACAAAGCCGTTTCCCAGATAGCAATCTGACTGTGTTATTGTTGAATTTGTTGAAATATAATATTCTATTACAGAATTAGTAGCTGCTCCTAACCCAATATTTGTTATTTGCGGATTAATCGAAAGCATCCCGTTTTCATAAACAGGATTTGGGCTGAAGGTTCCTCCCGAAAGCGTTAAATTCGGAGCAGTGGTTGAAGTAGATACTATCAGTGGAGTGGGGAAAGACTCGCCGTTGCTCTCATCAACGAAATATACACCAACGTAATATGTACCGGGGCTTAAACCTCCTATAGTATTCAGGTCCACAGTTATTGACTCGCTTCCTGTTTCTCCGGGACCTAAGGTTACATAATCATTTCCAAGGTATATGTCTCCTGTGGTTATCATAGTGTTCGATGAAAGATAATATTCTATCTCGGAGCTTGCAGCTGCTTCACTACCAACATTTGAAATCTGGGGATCAATTGACAGCGTACCGTCTTCCATAACGGGATTAGGGCTGTAAGTCCCTCCGGAAAGTGTAAGATCCGGAGTGCCTGATGTTGAATTAATGACCAGGGGTGTTGGAAAATATTCACCGTTTCCTTCATCAACAAAATAAATCCCTACATAATATGTTCCCGGACTAACACAACCCACAGTGCCCAGATCAACAAGAATTGATTCAAATCCTGTTGCCCCGGGGGCTAATGTCACAGAGTCATTTCCCAGATAGCAGTCTGATTGGGTAATAGTTGTATTTGAAGAAAGATAGTATTCTATTTCAGAGTCTATAGCGGATGATTCCCCATTGTTGATTATCTGGGGTGCAATTGCCAGGCTGGCGTCTTCCATAATGGGATTAGGACTGAAGGTTCCCCCTGCAAGAGCAAGGTCTGCAGGACCGGCAGAAATATCTTTCCATAACTCCACATTGTCAACATATGCACCGTCAGGTTCAGTTATAATAAAATCGCTGTAAAAAAGAAATACAACCCATACCTGCGGTTCCCCTGAAAGGTCTCCCAATACGTTTACTGAAGTCAGATCGAAAGTATATTGACTCCATGAGTTATTATAACCCGTCCATTGAACACCATAGTAATCCTCACCGTCTATGGAGGCAGCAACAATAAAATAGTCCCATCCGTCTTCGGATATTGCCCACCAGTAAAAGTCCATATACGCATCACTGGCATCTGATAAATCAAATGGACCGTAAGCCATATAAGTGAACATATTAACAGGATAATTAGATCCGCAAGTAACACCTTCACTTCCTCCTGCAGCACATGCAGCCGAATACGTGCCGGCATAAGGCTTGCAGTTGGAACGTGCCCAGCGTGCATCGGTAGTCTGCCATTCACCCATAGGAAGCGTATCAATTGTCCATAATCCGGAAGGAAATGTGCTTTCAAAGTTTTCTGACATGACCTGGACCCAGTCAGCTTCCACAGACTTTATGCCGGACGCATCCCCATCAACACCCTTGTCAACTGGCTCAATCTCATTGCTGATAACATCAGGAAGAGTGAAACTGGTAAAATATGGTTGTTTGGGATCAGCTATCTGCATACCTCTTTGCGGTGAAGAAATCTCCGGAAGAGGTGCTTTTTGAAACTCACGATTGTCCGTTCTGACTAATTCATCTTCAGCTTGTGGCTGTGATACTCTTTTAGCGCCTTCTTCTTGTGCAATTACATAATTTGATATTGACAGGAATGATGCTGCTAACATTAATAGTAAAGCATTTCTTTTCATAGGGCTTATTATTTGTAAAGGGACAGCGCCCCTGAAAAAGGGACAGCGCCCTTTTTGTACCGGGGAATACTGTTGTTATTAATAAATATTCTACATAATTTACTTGTTCAATATTGTAGGCAATGGCGGGGTTCTTTTACAATGCAATTTTAACTATTTA
>CAZFHF010000416.1:0-2734 GCA_964518655.1 uncultured Bacteroidales bacterium
AAGAACCAATGAGTCAGGGAGATTCAGGTGTTGAATAGGTATTAAATAACTTAACTCGGTAAATTTATCAACCGGGATAGTAATTTTTACTTTCTTCCTGGAGAAAGCCACCTGGTTTATTTTTTCAAGCTGGTATGTTCTTTGAACTGTGTCACTTAAATTGTACAGGGTAATCGGTTCAGTGCATACATAATGCAGTGTATCAATAACATTGGAGGGGCCTGAAATAATTATACTGTCAGGATTAGAGTATATATCTCCGTTTAACATATATTGTTTGGCAAATATACCGGGATAGCCAACAATGTTATATTTTATTTCAACTTTCCTGGTAACCATATCCGCAAAGTGAAAAAATAATGTATCTGGTGAGATATCCAATATTCTTATATTCTCAAGTGCATTTGAGAGCACTTCCCTGGCTCTTCTCGTTAAAATATATGATGAGTCTGTGCCTGTAGTATTAAGTGAATATGAATTTACATTAAATTTCAAAGGGCTGAGAAAGTGAATATATTTACGTCCGAGAATTATGAAACCAACAGCTTTTACTCTTAGCTTCAGCCTTTCAGGGAGCTTATTTACCAGTACTTTGCCTTCGGGAAAATCATCATATTTTACAGGATATAGAATATCTGCTTCGTACTCCTGATTTAATGATAGCACTAACCAGAATACCACTGAGATAACAACGAAAAAAAGAAAAATAAATATTTTCTGCTGGTATTTTTCCCGGAAGATTTCCAGTTTCTCCGGTAATTGTTGCAGAATAGTCAGAAGGCTTCTTATATATTTTCTTCGTGTATTCACAATCAATAAGAGTTTAAAGTATTATTATTGTATGCCTTAAACTCAGTATAAAATAACGTTCTATTTCTGTGCAGGAAGATCAGTCGGATCTTTTAAAACGGTGCTCTTATCAACTTTAAATATTACATTATTACCTGCATCAACTGTAATAACATTTTCGGATATATTATTTATTTTTCCATATATGCCTCCGGTTGTGATTATTTTATCGCCTTTCTTCAGGGATTCCCTGAAATTCCTAAGTTCCTTCTGTTTTCTAACCTGAGGCCTTATCATGAATAAATAAAAAACAACGATAATTAATAACAACGGTAACAGGGAAGTCATTGGACTTTGGCCTTCTTTTGCCGGCGCCATAAGAATAATGTCCATTAAATTAGTCATATTGCTTGTATTTATAATTAGTACTTATTTTATAAATTATTACTGTCTTTTAGTTAACTATAAATGTTAAATTAAAGATAGCCTGCAAAGTAATAATAAAATTCTCAGAACCACAAGATAATTAGATTTATAAAAGGCTTAAATATTTTTATTATTATCTTCTAATTCTCACCTATTAATCCTCTGCCACTTTTTTTGATTTTATTTGTTTCCTTTAAATGAGTGATAATTTTATCCAGTAAACCATTAATAAACACGCTGCTTTTATTGGTACTGTAATATTTTGCTATTTCCAGGTATTCATTAAATGTAACTTTTACAGGTATTGAGGCAAATTCAGTAACTTCTGCAATGGCCATTTGTAAAATAAGGATATCGAGAAAAGCAATCCGTTCCACCTCCCAGTTCTGCGCATATTTTTCAATAAGTGCACGGTATTCTTCTTTATTTAGGATAGTTTTCCTGAATAAATTTTTTACATAATCAATGTCCTCTTCATTTTTATAAAGCGGCAGCAGTTCTGCATTTGCACCTTTATTTTCACTAAAACCCTTTATTGTTTTAATGATGATGCTTATAATAAATTCAACTTCATCGTTCCAGTATATACTCTGTTCTTCAAGACTCTGATACAGATTTTCAAAATATGCTATATCAGATGTAAATATTTTTATAACAAACTTTTTATCCTCTTCGTATGTTTTTTTCTGTTCATTCATATATTCCTCATAATGGCTTGCGTTTTTTATCCTGTTATAGAGATTTCTTATTAATTCCGGATAGTTGACCCAGCTTAGCTTGTTATTTTTCAGGTATTCATTAAGTTGATTATTATCTCGTATCTGATTAATTATCTTATTGTCAATAAATTTTGTATTGGGATGCAGATCTTCGTAAGAAGGTATTTTTTTGCTTTTTGCTATTTCAATGCGTGATAATGCATAATCAGCAATATTTACAATAAGCAACAACAAATAGTGATAAAGGTCATAAGTTTTCTGTATGCTGAAAAATAATTCCTTTTCAGACTTATTTATTTGGGATCCGGGTGATTTATAATAAGCGTATATTATCTGTAATATTTTGATTCTTAATATCCTTCTGCTTATCATAATTTTAAAGAACCTTAGTAGTATAAAGTACGATATTTATAGCTGTACAAAGTAAGTGTAATTTTTATAATTTTCAATCTATTACGTGCTATTTTACAATTTTATTGATTATAAAGACTATATATACATAATATTTAAAAAAAATTTTTATTTTTGAACTGGCAACTAATCTGTACTAAAACCTAAACATATGATGGAAGAAGGAACTGATAAACAAGAAGGCGCTGAGAAAATTGAACGACAGGAGATTTTCTCAAGGGCAGTAAGAGCAGGTAAACGGACTTATTTCTTCGATGTTAAAGCCACAAGAAGGAATGATTATTATTTGACTATCACAGAAAGTAAGAAACGTTATCACAGGGATGGCCGTTTTTACTTTGAAAAACACAAGATTTTCTTGTACAAAGAGGACTTTGATAAGTTTTCAG
>CAZFHF010000417.1:0-2734 GCA_964518655.1 uncultured Bacteroidales bacterium
ATGATTGGAATGTTTATCAATTAGTTGCGGATTAATTCTAATTTAGTAAATCTAATTACTGCCTACAAATTATTTTCGGGAGGTTACTGTCCCTTTTATTTGTGGACCCTGCTGGGCTTACCGGTTGCGTCTTCCGGGAATTTTCCTCCGGAAAATCCTGCGAAGACTGCACCGGCATAGACTTCTCGCCCAGCATTGCCCTACAAGAAAAAGCACCGCCAAATGGCGATGCTTTTTCTTGTGGACTTGATTAGCAAGAGTTCGAACTTTTTAGTTAAAGATATTGATAAGATTAGTGATTTCTGAATAATTAATTTGTCCAACTAACTTCCAAGAAATACATATTAATATTATAAAAATATTAGCAAAGAAATCAAATACTTACAATAATATCCAAAAGCTAGATAATTACAAACTTTTTTTGTTGACATCATTATAATTATTTATTAAATTTGTTATCTCAATCTGTAAACGGACATATATTTTAAGTTAGTAGAAATTTTAAATATTTTGAATCTTATAAGATCCTGATAGGTGTAAATTGATTCTTTTATAGATAAAAAGCATTTGCAGTTGCAATAATTAATACATGTAATTAAGATTTCATACAACAATTATGAATTCACGACAATAAATGCTGCTGTTCTGTCTGTTTATTATAGTATTAAACATTATTTATTATAAACCTAAGTAAAGTTATTTATTAAATTATTTTTAAGAAAAGAATAACAATCGTTATAAATCTAAAAAAATGAAACTATTAAAATCAATCTTGCCAATACTCATTTTAATAAATTTGAGTATTAGTGCTCAAATTAGAATGGACTGCGATGGAAAGGTTATGATAGGAAGTACATCTACCCCCACCAAAGACTTAGATGTCAGGGGTGACGTTACTATTAAACCATCAGGCGCTTACTATCAATTTATAATTGATAATACTGGAGGAGTTTATTCAAGTTATCCAGTTATATATCCAAACGTTTCAGATTATGTGTGTTTGGGTAAAAACGATAAATATTATTATGAGGTATGCAGTCATTTTTATTGGTCACCTTCAGATAAAAAGTTCAAGGAAAACATCAGAGATATAGAAAATCCTCTAGAATTAGTCCTGAACTTAAAAGGAGTTAAATATGATATGAAGATGGAAGCGTTTGAAAGTGAAGATTCTTTAAAAAGTGATGTAATTAATGAGAAACTTGAAGAACAAAGAAAAAACAAAATTGGATTTATTGCGCAGGATGTGAATAAAGTCTTACCTGAGGTAGTTTCATATGATGATTCCACTGATATTTATGGAATTGACTACTCTAAAGTGGTGCCTGTTTTAGTAGAAGCTATCAAAGAGCAACAATTACAGATAGAGAATCTGCAAGATGAAATTAATAAATTAAATAGTGGTGATTCAAAGCAAAAAAGCACATTTGAAAATAATACAGTAAACAGCGTTCAGCTTTTCCAAAACAAACCAAATCCATTTAATGAAGATACCTACATAAAATATTGCATCCCGGACGAAATAACTAAAGCATCAATTTATATTTATGATCTTCAGGGAAAGCAAATTAAGGCAATAGATTTGAATGACAGAGGTAATGGTAGTATTGTTATATATGGTTCAGAGCTTAATGCGGGCATGTATATATATACATTAATCGCTGATGGGCAAGTGATTGATACTAAACAAATGATATTGACTGATTAATTTATTTATTCTTCCATAATCATCTAAAATAACATATTTATGAAAGAGAAAAATAGATTAATAGATAGTATAACATTTACTTGGAGAAATAAATTCCCAATAATGTTATTATTATTTTTTTTGTTTTTCCAATTATCATTTGGAATTGAATATGTTTGGGTAAAACCTTATGAAATCAAGTTTAATTATGAACCCGGGCAAAGCAATGATGCTGTTAATATTAGAAAAGATTTTTATGATGATATATCGATACCGGAATGGGAATATAATGGGGGCAATTCAATAAGTAAAAAGTTTGCCTACATAAAAGAGCAAAGTAACAGAAAAATTCAGGTGAGGTTCTACAGCAATTGCGAAGACATGCATTTGATCATTAACCTTACCATAACATCAGGACTAGGAATAGGTGAAGTTTGCAATTATTTTGTCGCCAATTACACAACAGAAGAAGAAGAAGACTGGATTACACTCACCCTTGATGGTAATATACCAAATAGCGTGGGAATAAGAAGTTTTACATGGAAATGGGAGATTTATGGAATACCAAATGATATTTCAACGTATTGTGCAGCTCAAACCAACACATATACATCCCATACATATTATACTTTGTTGGCTACTCCACAGTCACCAATGGCAGAACCATGGACAGATGTGCTTGATTTTGCTTGTGATTGGGCGAGCGGGCAGTCAACAGAATATGGCATGGTTTCGGATATTACCGAAGGAGCGTATAATAATATAAACAAAGAATATTCAAGTGTGGGCACTCACGCTTATTTGCCTTATTTTGATTTAACAGGCTTTTTGGATGAAAATTGGGCTGATTGCCGGGACATGTCTGCTGTTGTACAAGTATTCACAAATGCCATAGGTGGAGCAAACATTATGGTTAGAAGTATAGATTATTATTCGGGGGGTTATTTTTCCTATAAACCAATTTGTGCAATTGGTGCTAACTGTAATGATCCTGATGATTGGGAAGGAGGTTATTGGAATTTTCATCAATTTGGCTATTTAAATAAT
>CAZFHF010000418.1:0-2731 GCA_964518655.1 uncultured Bacteroidales bacterium
CCTGTAGAACCAATCACTATATCTGATTTTCATAACTTTTCTGCAGTCATTAATCATAAGTATTAGTAAAATGCTTATAATTAATTTTGTGTATACTGAATTAAAAATTTTACTGTAGTTATACTTAAGAAACATAGTAAAATTCATAACTATTAATGCAGGAATTATCAAATTATTTATCTGATAGTAATCGCATCTTCCTAATGAATAATAAAAAAGAATAGTAAATAAAATACCCTGAAATAGAGTTATAAATACCAATATATTTAGTAGTCTGTTATACTTTTTAAAGAATGTAATATTGGCAATTAGCAGAATACATGTGAAATATATAAACCTTGGACTATGATACCATCCATCTTGGAAATGCGAGGTCATCTTTAGCCAGATAAAATCAATATCTTTCTTAACCATATCCCAGATAGGGCGAATTTCAACTGCCGAGACAACAATTTTATGCTCAATTGAATATACTTTTGAATATGTATACCATAGGATGATAATAATTAATACTATGAATAATGGACCTATATATTTTATTGGGGTATCAAATAACTTTTTATCACCCTTTAGCTTAAATCCAAATACAAGTTCAATAAACAGACAAAAGCATAATCCAAAATAAATTAATAATGATGGTGTTTTGATTAATCCGGCAAAAGTGAAAAATACAGAAGATACTATAAAATATTTATATTTATTCTCAATGAAAAATCTGTAAAAGAAATAAAAGCCGATCAATGACATTGACATAGCATGGGTTTCCGGAATAAAATTGTTCAGGTAGAAAACATAGATATTGGATGTGAAAATTATTAACGGAGGGATAAAAGCATAAAAATTATCCTGGAATAACATTCTGCATAGCTTAAAAAGATGAAATAGTCCCAGAAATCCAATTAAAACACTGGTCAGCCTGAATAAGAATTCATTCACCCCAAAAATCCTGTAAAGAACTGACACGGCATAATAAATAATCGGGAATTCAATTACTACGATATCCGATTCCAGATCATCAGCAACAAGTGCAGTCACCCTGCTATGGAAAAAGTTGCCGTCATAATAATAGTTTTGGGCTACTGAAGCACTGACACAGTTTCTCCAGATGTGAATTCCTAACGGACGATAAAACAGTATTTTATTGTAGTTGTACAAAAATGATATTGCTATGAAAACAACAACAAATAATGCAGCAATCTTTACTTTGACTTTTCCAATATTTAAGTAATTATTCATCGTTGAATTCTTTTAGTAAATAACAGAAATTAATCAGTTTAATTTAAAGAGTATAATATATTTAAACATATCTTCTGCTAATATAAAGTATTCTGATATCAAATAAATAAACTCATAAATAAAGAAAAAATATAAATGCTATTTTTTATGAAATATCTTTATGAAGAGACTTAACAAAAAAATGAAGATTTCACCTGCGATAAACCATATCCTGGAAACGATGGATATAGTAACCGCAAATTCAGGACTTATATTTGCAGCAATCAAATAACCTGCAATAATACCCTCCCTTACACCTATGCCTGCAGGGATAAATATTGCCAGAACACCGTAAGAAACACTTACAGGAAATGCAAAAGCAAGTGAGAAAGAAGCATCGGATAAAGTTGATTTCAATAGAAAATAGAATGCAAGAGTCCACATAATCCAGTATAGAAGTATTATATAACTTAGTTTAAGTGCATTTTTTAAACTTAATAATGGTAAATCCACTTCTTTTTTTAGCAATCTTGATAATATTCTTATAGCAATATTATGCATATGCCTTGAGAAGATAATCAATGCCAGAACAATAATAGTCAACAATACAAGTTTGATGAATTTACTTAATCCATAATATGCAAGCATCGGGAAAAAACTGATTATCAGACCTAAAAGGATATAAATCAGTTGCTCTTTTAGTGATACAATTGAAGTAAGTTTTAAAGGATGCCCTTTTTCTGATACTTTGGCAGCCCTTCCAAGAATAACCCATATTTTTCCGGGAATATATTTGGCAAAAACAGCCATTCCATGCGACGTTAATGCAAAGGATTTTTTTATTTGAATCTTATGGAGTTTTAATGCATACCACCAGCTTATAGTGCTAAAGAAAAAACCTGAGAATAAAAAAATTAATGAAAATGACAGGAACAAATAATCATATTTAATCAGGCCGATTTTAATATAATCGAGCCTGAACAAATAGAATATTAAAAAGGCGATGGATAAATAAAGCAATATCCGGTATAAAAACTTACTCATGGCAGTTTTTGGGGTAAAACTAATAATATATTTGGCAATTTATATTATAATTGCGTTAAAGTGAAAAATATTAATATGTTATAATTAATTTTGTTGGATAATTTTAAAAGGCGATACGTGTTAATGCGTAAATTATTATACTATCTGCCATTGGTTGTAATTCCTTTTTTTATAATTTATTATTATATACAACTCAGGCTCTTTTCAGGATCTTATATGTTAAGCTGTTTCGATCCCGAATATACTTATTTATTAAATGGTATTTGTTTGGGCGAGCTTAAATTTGATCTGGGCCACGTACATCATCCCGGGACCCCTTTAAAGATTATTGTAGCCATTGTAACCCGCGTAGTGCATTTATTTAGCCAAACAGATAAAAGCTATGCTGAGGATATAATATGTAATCCCCAGTTTTACTTATCCGCTATAAGTATAACCGATATATCCTTGATAATATTGACTGTTCTGTTTG
>CAZFHF010000419.1:0-2724 GCA_964518655.1 uncultured Bacteroidales bacterium
ATGACTTACAGTTATTCAGGAGGAGTGCTTTCAGGAGTTAACCTGTATATGAAATTCAATGTGACTGACAAATCAGGGGCTGTTCAGATTATCGTTAAAAACAAAGATAGTGACGGAAATATTATTGATACCAAAACAGTAGTAGAGAATGTCGAATATGGCAGTCAGTATAGAATTAAGGTAGTTACAAGTCTGGGTGATAAATCATCAAGATGCACTATTATCTATGATTCTCCCACAGCAGAATCTCCTGTTTCATATTATATTCAAGATTATGCATTGATTATTGATGATGTGATCATTAGTGTACAAACAACAAGCTAAGGAGAGATCTATAAATAACAAATTCCAAAATACAAATAACAAATAATATACAAATCCCAAATTACAATTGATATTACATTTTCATAAATTAGAATTATTATAGCTTTTTGGAATTTGAGATTTTGGCTATTGAGATTTATTTGAGATTTGTTTTTTGTCATTTGTTATTTGATCTGCAGTTAACATCAAATTAACTTTAGCAGAATATTTTATATTAAATGAAAAATAAACATCTTATAGTGATCCTTGGTCCTACCAATGTTGGAAAAACCAGGGTAAGTATTGAACTAGCGAAGAGCCTTAACACTGAAATAATATCTTCTGATTCACGCCAGATATATAAAGAGTTAAGAATTGGAACGGCTGTCCCGTCTGAAAGCGAGCTTGAAGAAGTAAAGCATCACTTTATTCAATGTAAATCAATTTACGATTATTACAACGCAAGCATATTCGAGTTTGAGGTGCTGGAACTTCTGAATCAGTTATTCCAGAAATACAATTATGTATTGATGACAGGGGGTTCAGGATTGTATATAGATGCTGTATGTGACGGTATAGATGATCTACCGCCGGTTGAGCCTGAACTGAGAAAAGAACTGATTGCTAAATTCAAAAACGAAGGCGTTGAAAGTATAAGAAAACAGTTAAAACTTCTTGATCCGGAGTATTATTCAACTGTTGACCTGAAAAATCATAAAAGGATACTTAAGGCAATTGAAGTGAGCCTGACAACCGGTAAACCCTATTCATCATTCTTAAAACACCAGAGAAAAGAACGCCCTTTTAATATAGTTAAAATAGGATTATCAATGGAGAGGGATGAACTTTACAGGCATATTAATGAAAGGATTGACACAATGATGGAACATGGTTTTCTGGATGAAGCAAAAAAGTATCAAAAGGACAAACATCTTAATTCACTTAATACTGTAGGTTACAAAGAACTGTTCGATTATCTTGACAATAAAATAACACTTGACAAGGCTGTTGAGCTGATAAAACGGAATTCGAGGAACTATGCCCGCAAACAACTGACCTGGTTCAGGAAAGGCAAGGATATCAGGTGGTTCAATCCGGAGGATGTTGATCAGATTATTGAGTATATAACTAAAATAACTTAAAAGAAAAATTCAATATATTAGCTTACTCAACAAAGATTATAATTTGTACTGACAATGAGGTCTTTTCCTGCAAAGATTATACTGGCAGTGGTTGTTTGTAAAAGTACAATCATTATGTTGGCTTATTCCCAGGAGGCTGGCACAGGAATTTTTTCGTTTCTGCCCAAAGCAGACTATGCAACAGGTGACGGCCCCTGTTCTGTTTTTGCTTCCGATCTTGACTCTGATGATGATATGGATCTGATTGTGGCAAATCGAAATTCGGATAATATTTCAGTTTTTCTGAACAATGGTGATGGCACATTTCAGTCAAAAACCGACTATACAGCAGGCGATGGACCTTATTCCGTTTTTTCCTCTGATCTTGACTCTGACGATGATATGGATCTGGCTGTGGCGAATAATAATTCCAATAATGTTTCTGTATTGCTGAATTACGGTAATGGTACTTTTCAGGCAAAAACTGACTATCCCACAGGAGATGAGCCTGTTTCCGTTTTTTGTTCAGATCTGGATTCAGATGATGATATGGATTTGATTGTAGTCAATAATCTTAACGACAATGTTTCTGTTTTATTGAACAATGGTGATGCTACATTTCAGGCAAAGACTGACTATGCTGCCGGTGATGGTCCCTATTCTGTTTTTTCCGGTAAATTTGATTCAAATGGTAGTATGGATTTAGCTGTAGCAAATGGAGGTTCCAATAATATCTCAGTGCTGCTTAATAATGGTAATGGTACATTTCAGACAAAAACCGACTATCCGGCAGGAGGTTCTGCCCGTTCTGTTTTTGCTTCTGATCTGGATTCTGACGATGATATGGATCTTGTTGCTGCAAATGCAGCTTACGATAATATCTCTGTTTTGCTCAATAACGGGGATGGTACATTTCAAACCAAAACCGATTATTCAGTGGGGAGTGATCCTCTTTCTGTTTTTTCTTCCGATCTTGACTCAGATGGTGATATGGATTTAGCTGTGGCAGATAACCATTCTGACAGCGTTTCTGTTTTGCTTAATAAAGGTGACGGCACATTTCAACCAAAAATAAGCTTCGCAACCGGAGACGGCCCTTATTCCGTTTTTTCCGCTGATCTTGATTTCGACAATTATATGGATTTGGCTGTAGTGAATTTCAATTCCGACAATATCTCTATCTTGCTGAACATTAGTACCACAACAGGTGTCATTTTTCCTGGCAGTAAAACCAGTTCCTTGTTACAGAATATCCCTAATCCGTTTACCGGTGAAACAGCCATAAAGTACCAGGTCTCTG
>CAZFHF010000420.1:0-2710 GCA_964518655.1 uncultured Bacteroidales bacterium
TAAATAATGAAAGTATGAAAATACAGGATAGCATTAGTCTGCAGAGGGATTCATCACCGGTATACCTTGACAGGAATCTGCAAATAATATTTTTAATAACTTTGATGGCTGTTCTTGGAGTGGCAAGCATTACACCTGCGTTTCCAAAAATATCCGGAGAGTTCGGAATTTCAGCTAATTCAGTAAGCTTGCTGATCATACTCTTTACTTTGCCTGCTATTGTACTAACTCCCCTGATGGGTATTGCTGCTGACAGATATGGCAGAAAGAGGATCCTTGTTCCTTCATTATTCCTGTTCGGAGTTGCCGGAGTTTCCTGCGGATTTGTGAGACAGTTCGAAGTACTGCTGGTATTAAGATTCTTTCAGGGTGTTGGTGCTGCCTCGCTAGGCTCACTGAATGCAACACTTATCGGTGATATATTCTCTGATAAAAAACGCACTGAAGCAATGGGTTATAATTCAAGCGTATTGAGTGTTGCTACTGCCAGTTACCCTTTTCTTGGCGGGCTGTTGGCGTCTTTAGGATGGTTTTATCCTTTTTTCCTTCCTGTATTTTCCATACCGATAGCGATAGTTGTAATATTCAAATTAGATAATCCGGAGCCGCGTGGAAAGCAGGTTCTGGGAAAATATTTAAGAGATACATGGAAACTAATCAGAACCCGGCGTACTGCTACATATTTTCTTGCAAGCTTTATTACATTTATTGTTCTTTACGGATCATACCTGCTTCATTTCCCTTTTTTGCTTGAAAAACAATTTAAGGCTTCTCCTTTCATTATAGGAGTGATGATGTCCTGTATGTCAATAACAACTGCCATAACCTCATTTCAGCTGGGGAAAATATCCAGGGCTTTCGGTGTGAAAAATCTTTTAAAAATTGCCTTTTTCCTGTACACCTTAGCTTTGATAATAATTCCCCTGATTTCAAATATATGGTTATTGATTTTACCATTGATAATTTTCGGCTTTGCTCATGGAATTAATATCCCGAGCCTGCAGATATTACTTGCAGACATCGCTCCGTTAGAATTCAGGGGTGCAGTAATGTCGGTTAACGGAATGGTGCTTCGGTTAGCCCAGACTCTCGGACCATTATTTATGGCACTAGTGTTTATTGCAGGGGGTTTAAGTTTTACATTTTATGCAGGAGGGTTATTGTGCATAATAACATTCTCAGTTTTGCTGGTTCTTGTTAAATAAATAACACATTGATCCTCTGCTTGCAATAAGATATAAGAGTATAAATGAAAGATATTCCAGCCTTTTTTTAAGATTTTAACAGGTAGCCTAATAGGTGGATGAGTTCAATAATATTGTAGCCTTTTACTTTTGTTAAAATAATCCAAAACAATTTTCAATAACTATTTCTTATAATTCTCAAATTATCAATGTCTAATATATTCCTGATAAACATTTGTGAAAATGCCACCTATATATTTTTTACATTAAACAATAAATGGTTACTTTATTTATTAAAGACGGGCAGCTTTGGGAGTGATGGATAATTTAAGATTTATGGTTCTTGTCTTTGCTGAAGCCTTTGATAATCTTTGGCTTTTGTTCCAGTTCTTTATGTTTGGCTTGCTCCAGTTGTTTCAAGTATTCAAAGATTATCAGTATTTGGTTATCGTGCTCTGTAAGTTTCTTTTCTATTTGTTCTATTTTTTGAAGGATTTCTTTATGAGTAAGAAGCATTTCCCGCATTTTAATAAATATCTCTACTATTCTGACAGATGCCTGGATTGCCCTTTCACTGTTTAAAACATTTGCAAGCATTACTGTACCATGTTCTGTGAACACATAAGGTAAATAAGGAGAGTATTTTAATTTTTTAAGGTGGTCGCAATTTGCGACCAGATTCTCCTTTTCTTTTTTAGTTAATTGGAACATAAAATGTTCAGGAAAGCGCCTGATGTTTCTTTTAACTTGTTCGTTTAATCTTTTTGTAGGAACCCCATATAATCCTGCTAAATCACTATCAACCATTACTTTTTTTACTCTTATTAAAAGGATTTTACTCATTATTACTTCATCCGGTATTGCAACAATTTTATTTTTCTGTATCATACTGTACAGTTTTTATAATCAAAACTAATACTTATAAATTGGGCATTACAAATTGTGATACCAAATCTAGTTCAATGGTCATCAGCCTGTTGGCTCATTTTATTGCAATTATGGCCAACCGCTGGGCTATTGTGCACAATGAGACAGAAAAAAACTATTTTAAAATATTGAATTAAGTAGCCGAAAAGGTGTTCTTTATAGTGGGAAAATGTGGATTCTTTTGGTAGTTTTAAAAACAAAAATCCCTTAACTTATTGTATTAAAGGATTTATGTATTTATTTGTTTTTAAAGTTGCGGAGAAAGAGGGATTACTCACCCGACTCTGTCGGGATCGTGATCCCTTATGAGGGAAGCTTAAATAAAAACAATTGTCGGGCTGGCGCCCTTATCATTTTTCTTTTATTCCCATTTTTCAAACGGGTTTGACAATGGTTCGAAAATAAAAATGCCCCTCCGGGGGCAATTATTTTTATTTGCGGAGAAAGAGGGATTCGAACCCCCGGTCCCGAAAATCCGGGACAACTGATTTCGAGTCAGCCCCGTTCGACCACTCCGGCATTTCTCCTTTAGAATACCCAAATTTAATAAATTCACCGATAGGATTACTCTCCCGGCTTTGCCGGGATCGTGATCCCTG
>CAZFHF010000421.1:0-2709 GCA_964518655.1 uncultured Bacteroidales bacterium
AATGCGATTGAGTTATTTAAAAAAGCAAAGGGCATTATCCCGGATAAGATTGATGCATATTATGGACTGGCATTAATGCTCCATCTGAAGGGTGAGAATGAAGATGCAGCCCAGATATTACTGGAAATGGAGAAAAATAATGTTAAAACAAATGATTTCAGAGATAATAAGAAAATTAAAAACCTGAAGAAAAAACTTAATCTGCCGGATTAACGAGCAGGTTCCTAAATGGTCCGGACAAGGTAACAATCCGTGCTGGTAGTTTAATCACCACTGATCCCGGCGATAATTTGTGTCAACTTTTATTGTTGCTTTTTGTGCAGAAACAAAAAATGGAACAATAATTAACAGAAAAGTCAGATGGACATTGCTTACTAACCCGACTAGTATCAAGGACAATACGAAACATACAATCTTTCTTGTACTGATTTTAACCGGTCTAAAGGTATCGGCACAGGAAACATGGATAATTAGCTTTAACCTGAAAGACAGGAATATTGATACATTAAAGATTGACAATAATTCTACTCCCGGTGCCCGGGAACATACAGATTTTGCAATTCTGGAATTAGAAAAACCCATTGGAGATAAAACGGGATGGATAAGTATTGGTTTTGATTCAAATGATTGTGTTCATGCCTAAACAATGTTCCAAATGCAGTTACAATAAAATTTGCCCGGGAGGAAAAGCTTATCAGAGTTAATGTAAATTATTTAAAATAAAACCCAATTAATATGAAAACTCTTAAACCCTTATTTTTAATTGTCCCTATTTTTCTTTTCAGCTCCTGCGGTATTTTAAAAGATGTGTTTGTTAATAATTACGATGGCGCCGGTTGCTTTAACAAGCTATTGAATTATCAGGAAGGTATTTGTACACCTGCCGATTCATTAAATCTCAAAGAAGGATTTGATGCAGTGGTTTTTGTTCATTTGAAAATATTATATTCTAATAACCAAAAAATAAAACCAGATGAAATCAGGGGTTATCCTGAGTTATTTTTCAATTTGACTGATGAATTTATTAACTCCGATGCGGTAATCAAAGAAGATGTCCGCCGGCGGGGCATACTTGCCAGATGGTTTAAGTATTATGTTAATGGCAGTTGGATCGACCAAAACAATAACATTGAAAAGCATTTTGATTCTTATTCAGTTTTTGAAGCAAAATCAAAAATGAATGTGGTCAATATTGCTAGTTTATATTTAAGATTTGGAGGAGAAAGTTGGATTAAAATATTGATTGATAAAAATTTCAAAATTGAGCCAGACAAGATTAACTATTTAGGAACATTATCCATTAGCCTGCATAAAACGGATGAATATTCAGGAAAAGTAATTAGCCCGGCATATACAAAATATATGTCAGAGACAAAAGAAGGTTATTTGTATAATGTTGATGTGAATTTAAAGTATAATGAAAATGACTATTGGAAGGATTTGAAATATATTGAAGAGAATTTCCCTAATATTTATAACGACTATAAAAATAGTATTGTATACTTCCAGTGGGATTAATTATACCTTGCAGTAAATAAATCTGGACATTTAAGGGCTCTTTATAGATATATATATTTTATTATATAAATAAATGTCCAATTTATTTGACATTATGTATAATATTTTTATCTTTGTGTCTATATTTTTATGCATCATGTCAAACTTAACATACAAAAGAAGGTAATTATGTCTTACCAGGAAAAAAAATCTCTAGTCTTCTTAATCAGTATGATACTGATATATGCATTTTACAGTCTGTACTTGTTCCACAATTACCAGGACACTATATTAAACGCCCCCAACGATTTCAGGTTCTGGGGAAAAGCATTCCTGGTTTTGATCCCGGTAATAATTGCAGCAAACATTATCATTTTTATAATATTCAGTATAATTAACAAAGTAGTAACAAATGAGGACGCACCATCATTTTCTGATGAAAGGGATAAGCTTATTGATCTGAAAGCCACAAAAATTTCGCATCTGGTTTTCAGTCTGGGTTTCCTGTTTGCCATGGGTTCGCAGGCTATAGGTATGCAGCCATGGGTGATGTTTATTGCATTGATCGCCTCATGTTTTGTATCTACAATTTTTTCAGAAATAATAAAGATTTATCTGTACAGGAAAGGATTTTAATATGGGAAAATGTCATATAAGCAACAACATAAGGAAATTCCGGTTTCATCATGATGAAATGACCCAGCAGGAACTGGCTGATAAGGTTGGCGTAACGAGACAAACAATAGTGGCCATTGAAAAAGGGAAATACTCCCCTACCCTGGAGCTGGCTTTTCGTATAGCAAGCGTATTCAACTCTCCGCTGGAAGAAGTATTCTCCTACGAGCCATAAAATTATTCAGGATTAATAATCAGTAAAATTGTATAAATAGTGATTCAGAAAATGAATAAAACAGAGAAGTTCTGGGACAAAACAGCTAAAAGCCAGGATAATGATACACAGCGTTTTCAAACAATAAATATAAAGGTCATTGAAAATACTAAAAAATATCTCAACGTTCACGATATTGTAATGGATTACGGGTGCGGGACGGGAATATAAACCTTATAGCAAGGAAAATATAGGCAACATAGAGCTAAAAAGTGTTATTTTTGAAAAATGCTCATATAATAAGCATTACAAACTACTGGTGCTATTAAATTATTATGAAAACAAATAAAATAAGGGATATAATGAAACGATCTATAAAAGAC
>CAZFHF010000422.1:0-2708 GCA_964518655.1 uncultured Bacteroidales bacterium
GTTCTTTACGCCATAAAGTATATAAATCCATGGCACGCTTCCTACCTGCGCAGGGGTATTGACATTGCAAAAGGCAATAATGGAAATACTGCACTTGATACTACAATTATTTATCATGAAAAATATGTGGAATGGGATGAGGTGTGTAATGCAGTGACAAGATCTATGGATGAAGTTTCAATTTCCCTGGTTACCAAAGCAGAAGGCAATATTGATCTTCCTTTCGAGCTTATAATCAGCTTTGATGAAAATAATAATTGTACCATAGCAAAACCTGATACGGCTTCTTACACACTGGCAGGAAGCGGTAAATTTGTTGAAAACGGGGACATGTGGGGTGACAAAGAACGAGATGTTCTTCATCTCCAGTATACAATTGATTTTGGAACAACTACACACACTGTGAATGATACACTGGTAATGCGTGACAGGGGAGTAAGTTTTGAAACATTTGTTCCTTTTGTCGAATAATTTCATGGGTAATTTTCAGAATAAATGTTTAATTCTCTAAATAAGGGAGCTCTAAAAAGCTTCCTTATTTAGTTTAGTCAGTAATAATATCATGGAAATTAAAAATAATTTAATCTCAATATTTGTTATACTCTCATTTTTACTATCAGTCAATTTATTTGCACAAAAAACACAAAGCGATAATGGAGACGGTACATATACCAATCCGGTTATTTATGCTGACTTTCCGGATCCCGATGTAATAAGGGTAGATTCAACCTATTATATGGTTACAACCACCATGTTCATTTTCCCGGGTGTCACGATACTTAAATCCTACGACCTGGTAAACTGGGAATATTGCAGTAATGCAGTACAGCGTATGGATTACAGCCCCTGTTATAACCTTGATGGCTGTAACAGGTATAGCCGTGGACAGTGGGCCACAAGTTTAAAATATTTTAATGGGATATATTATTTACTTTTCATAACACTTGATGAAGGAGGCTTTCTCTGTACTGCAACGAATCCTGAGGGCCCATGGGAAATAAAACACCTGCCGAGAGGATATTATGATCCTGGCTTGTTCTTTGATGATGACGGGAAAATCTATGTGGCGCATGGATACAGTACTATTTATATTACAGAGTTGGATACAGGTTTTAATGCTATTGGCGACGATATCCTGGTTTTTACAGGTGATATCAGGCCGGGGCTTGAAGGCAGCCATGTCTATAAAATCAATGGTTACTATTTTTTATATGCTACCTATGGAGGAAATGACGGATTTCAGGTGGCTCTGCGCTCAGAAAATATTTATGGCCCTTATGAAGAGAAAATAGTTATCAGAGACAACGGAAATCTGGAAACAGGCCTGCACCAGGGGGCACTCATAGAAACACAAACCGGCGAATGGTGGTCAATTATCTTTCAGGACGGAGGCGCATTCGGACGATTTCCAACCCTGCAACCAGTTACGTGGGACGATGATTGGCCCATGGTAGGTGTTGATGGGAAAGGTGTAGTAACATACAAGAAGCCGAACGTTGGGAGAAGTTATCCGATCAAAATACTCCCGACATCGGACGAATTTGATAATGCAGTACTTGGCATGCAGTGGGGATGGAACCATAATCCTGATTCTACAAGATGGTCGCTAATCCAAAAGCCCGGATACTTAAGGTTAACAACAGGAAAAATAGTAACAAATTTGCGTGATGCACGTAACACTCTCACACAAAGACCATTTGCTTATTACTCTAAAACCATACCTGCAATTGCCGTTACAAAAATTGAGGTGGAAAATATGAAAGATGGTGATATAGCCGGTTTAGCCATATTTCAGAATCCATATGCTTATATAGCTGTCAGGAAAGTTAATGGTTCCAAATACATCACAATGGTAAATAATGGAGAAACGATTGACTCTGTGATAATGAAAGGTGAAACCATATTCTTGCAGGCATCGACACATTATGGTAAAAGCAAGGCATCCTTCTCATACAGTATAGATAATAAAATATTTACTTCACTTGGTAATGAATTGTCAATGAGATTTAATCTTGCTGTATTTACAGGAAACAAGTTTTGCCTGTTTAATTATTCAACAAAATCAACCGGTGGATATGTTGATTTTGACTGGTTTAGAATCGATTATTCCTCTCTTCCTCCGGGATTCGATAGTTATAATGCAAATAATGCCCATGGTAAAACAGAAGTGGTATCCTATTACTCAAGTACAGTTGGTGTTAACCGCCGGGCAAGAATTTATCTCCCTCCCGGGTATAACACAGATTCAACCTATAATGTGCTTTACCTGTTACATGGAATAGGAGGCGACATAAATGAATGGTACAACAACGGTGTGCCTCATTATATATTAGACAACCTTTATGCTACGGGCAAGATTGCCCCGATGGTTGTAGTATTGCCCAATGGCCGTGCAATGGTGGACGACTCACCTGGTTCAAATGTTTTTGCTCCTGATAAAGTGGCCGGATTTGCCAATTTTGAATATGAACTTATTAAAGATCTAATCCCTTTTATTGACACTACTTATCCTGTAAAATCCGGCCGGGAAGCCCGCGCAATAGCAGGCCTTTCAATGGGGGGCGGACAAGCATTGAATTTTGGTTTGGCGCACCTCGATACCTTCGCGTGGATTGGTGCATTTTCTCCTGCGCCAAACACCAAAGATCCTGTTTCCCTGATACCGGATTTAAGTGAGGACACTGCCAAAATATCGGCCCTTTGGATAT
>CAZFHF010000423.1:0-2705 GCA_964518655.1 uncultured Bacteroidales bacterium
AGATAAATAAGTTACGTCCTTTCAGGGTTCTTGGCATACAGCATATAGCAATAGGAGGGCAAAATAAATCAAGCCTGGCAAAACTATGGGTAGATATTCTTGGCCTGAAAAAAACGGGTACCTTTAAAAGTGAAAAGGAAAACGTGGATGAGGATATTCTTGAGATTGGGAAAGGTCTGCATGCAGTTGAAATAGATATCATGCAGCCTGTTGATATTGAAAAAAAGCCCAAAGTGCATGAGCCACCGCTCAATCACATAGGGCTCTGGATAGATGACCTTCAGAAGGCATATGACTGGTTGAGAGAACAGGGTGTACGATTTACTCCCGGGGGCATCAGAAAAGGAGCCGGAGGTCACGATATATGTTTTATCCATCCTAAAGCAAATGAAGAGTTTCCGTTATGCGGCGAAGGAGTATTGATTGAGCTTGTACAGTCTCCGGCAACCGGCAACCGGCAATAAAAAAGGGTAAGCTACTTATATCGCGCCGCTTCGACCGCCTACCCTTGCTTCCTTCCGGATCTGGGGGAGTTCAGCAGGAGCTGGCCGTATAAGACTTACCCGTGTGTAAAATTATTAACTTTTATCGTTACTTGCAAAATAAAAACACTGATGTTAATATTAATAAAATGAAAAACATATATATTTGTTATTCTAACATAAAATTATAACTATGGAAGAAACTAGAAACGACCTGCTAAAGCATTCTGCAACCTATGGTGCGATTATAGGTTTTGCGTTAATAATTTATTCTGTATTACTTTATATTCTTGATCTTTCAATGTCAAGATCATTAGGATACCTTAGTTTCCTGATAATAATCGGTGGTATATATGTTGGTATTAAAAATTTCAGGGAAAATGAACCGGATAAAGCCATTAGTTATGGAAGGGCTGTTGGTGTTGGTGTATTGATTTGTGTATTCTTTGGATTCTTGGCTTCTGTTTTTACATACCTGCAGTTCAGATTTATTGATCCCGGGCTCGTTGATAAGATGGTTGAGATAGCTGAAGAAAAAATGCTGGAGAAAGGATTGCCGGAAGATATGATCGAGATGCAGATCACAGGGATGAGTAAAATGTTTTCCCCCGGATTAATGGCGATATTTGGATTTTTTTCACATTTATTCTGGGGTACAATAATATCATTGATATTAGCTGCAATATTGAAAAGGGAACCTGCTCCGCTTGAAGGGTAATAATAAGTTATAATCATGTATAATAGTTGATGGATATTTCTTTAATCATACCATTATATAATGAATCAGAGTCAATAGCCGAATTAATTGATTCTATTAAGGAGGTGATGAATGGTTATAGTTACAGCTATGAAGCTGTTGTGATTGATGACGGAAGCACTGATGATTCATGGAATATAGTTGAAAGCAGGGCAGAGAAAGACAAGTTTATAAAAGGAATTAAACTACAGCGAAACTACGGCAAAGCCGCTGCATTGCATTGCGGTTTTAAGGCAGCGAGGGGCGATGTGGTGATAACAATGGACGCTGATCTGCAGGACCGCCCTGAAGAAATCCCGGAGTTATTCAAAATGATAAAGGAAGAGGATTATGATCTGGTATCCGGGTGGAAGAAAAAAAGGCATGATCCCATCTCCAAGAGAATACCCAGTAAATTTTATAACTGGGTAGCGCGTAAAGTTACCGGGATATGCCTCCATGATTTTAATTGCGGACTGAAGGCATATAAGAAAAAGGTAGTAAAAAGTATAGAAGTATACGGTGAGATGCACAGGTATCTGCCCATCATTGTGAGAAAGGCAGGATTTAATAAAATCGGTGAAAAAGTAGTACAGCATCAGAAAAGAAAATACGGAGAAACAAAATATGGAGTTGAAAGGTATATGAATGGGTTCCTTGCACTAATAACGCTGTCATTTATTTCAAGATTTGGCAAGAAACCTATGCATCTTTTCGGAACACTCGGCACGTTGATGTTTCTTCTGGGTTTTGGTATAGCGTTTTACCTTGGAGCAGATAAACTAATTTCGGTTTATAAGAATATCAGGGCACCGCTTGTGACTTCCAACCCGTATTTCTATATTGCTCTGACTGCTATGATAATAGGCACACAGCTGTTCCTTGCCGGATTCCTTGGTGAACTGATATCAAGATTCTCAGCTGACAGAAATATTTATCATATAGAAAAGGAAATATAACACTGCTCCGGCATTAAACAAAATAATTTTAACCATGCGGTTTTCAGTGATTGTACCAACATTCGGCCGGTCTGATGAGGTAAGAGAGCTTTTATCAGGATTTGCTGACCAGCAATATAAAGACTATGAAATAATTATTGTTGATGGCAGTCATGATACATCACTTAAAAAGGTAATTGACGACTTTAATGATAAAGTAAATGTCAGGTACTTTTATGAGAAGGGCATGGGCATAAGTGATTCAAGAAACCTCGGGGCAGGAAAGGCTGCCGGTGAGTTTCTTGTTTTCATTGACTCCGATTGTATTGTATCCCGCGACTATTTTAAGAATGTTGCTGATTTCCTAGCGGAAAATAAGGTTGACGGCTTTACCGGTCCTGATAAGGCACATCCCTCATTCTCCTCAGTGCAGAAAGCGATAAACTATGCTATGACATCACACTTCACGACAGGCGGTATAAGGGGGCAGAGGATACATATAGGGAAAATACATCTGAGAGGTTTCAATATGGGTATTTCAAAAGAAGC
>CAZFHF010000424.1:0-2704 GCA_964518655.1 uncultured Bacteroidales bacterium
TTAAATGAAATTATACGAAACATTAGAAGCCCAGTTAAGGAAAGAACCTAACTACGTTACAGACAGCGGAGAACTTAAGAAATGGGTGATAATAAATAAGGCACAGAACTATGATGCTGAAATTATTGCTTTGTTACTTGACGACAAGGAACTGAAAACAAAGTTTTTCATTGAAATAAAAGGAGTTTTGGTTTTTAACCAATCCTTGTTTATTCAATTCTTGGAGCAAAAAAACTATTTAAATGACAGTTATACCGCTTACAAAAACAAAGTAGGTTTAAATATTGACGGAAAATATTTGAAACAACGAAATGAGGTAGTTTTGGTTTGGCCTTTTAAAGACTGTGTTTTAGAAGGTGGACAAAGCCGTGAAGAAGATAAACGAGAAGAAATATTTTTTAATGAAACCCTTGCGCAAGACGAAATAAACCAACTTTTAGAACCTAAAGTTTTAACCAACGCCAAAAGATATTCAACTAAAGGTGAAAAACCGTTTGATAAATTTAACCGCAATGAACAAGGAATAATTACCGACAATCTTATTGTAAAAGGAAACAATTTACTTGCCTTAAATTCTTTAAAAGAAGAATTTGCTGAAAAAATAAAGCTGATTTATATTGACCCGCCTTACAATACAGGAACAGATTCATTCAGGTATAATGATAGCTTTAATAGATCTACTTGGCTAACCTTTATGCGTAATAGACTAATGACAGCAAAAACGCTCCTAAAAACAGACGGTTTAATATGCGTTCAATGTGATGACAATGAAAATGCTTATCTCAAAATTTTAATGGATGAAATCTTTGAAAATGGATTTTTGAATAATGTCGCTGTTAAAATGAGTGAAGCCAGCGGTGTTAAAATGAACCACGCAAAAAGTAGGTTTCCCAAATTAAAGGAGTATATCCTAATCTATAAGATGCCAAATTTCAAAGGCTTTGTTACAGTTGACAAGTATCAGCAAAAAGAATGGGACAGCGAGAATAATATTTTTATTGATAATCTAAGTAAAGACGAAAGAGACCTTCTGATAGAATTAGAAGCTAAAGAAATTAATGATGAGAAAGATTCTATTTCGGCAAATAAAATTTTAAAAAATGCTAAGAAAATCCCTTTATCTAAAAAATTAAAAGACATAGGATTAGAAACGGAAGAAGAAATAAATGAATGGTTATTTGAAAACAGCTATCGAATTATTAAAACAGCGGGTTCATCTAGTTTGGCTGCATTGGTTAAAAATCTCGATGCAATACCCAAACAAGACATTGCTTCAGCTGTATCAAAAAAAGGCATATTGTTCTTTTACATTACAGACTTCAATAGGGATACAAAACAACCACGTTTGCAGGTAATTTTTGCAGATTCTAATATCTTTAAAAACCCTTGCGACTTTTGGCAAGATATAAAAACCACTGGTGCAATTGCAGATGAAGGAAGTGTTAAACTTAGCAATGGGAAAAAACCTGAGAAAATACTTTATCGCCTAATAAAAATGACAACTACTGTTGATGATATTGTTATGGATTATCACTTAGGGAGTGGAACAACTGCCGCAGTTGCTCATAAAATGAAACGGCAATACATAGGTGCTGAACAACTTGACTATGGTGAAAACGATAGCGTAATTCGTCTCCAAAATGTAATTAATGGAGATAAAACAGGCTGTTCAATTTATGAAGATGTTAATTGGAATGGTGGCGGAGAATTTGTTTATCTCGAACTCAAGAAATTCAATCAATCTTTCATTGAACAAATTGAAGCTGCTAAAGACAGTAAAGCATTATTAAAGATTTGGGAAGAAATGAAAGCCAAATCATTCCTCAATTACAATGTGGACTTGCTAAAGCAAGAAGCACACATCGAAGAATTTAAAGCACTGACTTTAAAAGAGCAAAAAGAGCATTTACTTGAATTGTTAGACAAAAATCAATTATATGTTAATCTATCATCTTTAAATGACAAAGATTTTGCCTGTACCGAATTAGAAAAGAAAGTAACGAAAGATTTTTACCAACTTAAAAAGTAAAGCACTATGAGTTTTTTATATGAAACATTGGTGCAGGAGTTCGGTAAAAGAGAAATTGCACGTATTCCCGTACCTAATTATATTACCGACAATCTTAAACCGGGCTTTGGGCAAAGACCATCTCACATTGAATCTTTTCAACGCTTTATTTTATGCCATAACGAAGACTTTATAGGCAAACCACGCAAACCCTTTCACCTGCTTTACAATATGGCAACAGGAAGCGGAAAGACTCTGGTAATGGCTGGATTGATGCTTTATTTGTATGAAAAAGGATTTCGGAACTTTTTGTTTTTTGTAAACTCAAACAACATCATCAAAAAAACTAAAGACAACTTTTTGAACCCACAGGCTTCAAAATATTTGTTCAACGAAAAAATAGTAATTGACGGTAAAGAAGTTTACGTAAAGGAAACAGAAACCTTTGAAAGTGCAGATGACAAGAACATTAATATCAAATTTACGACCATTCAGCAGCTGCATATTGATTTAAATAACACCAAAGAGAATAGCGTTACCTACGAAGACTTCAAAGACAAAAAAATGGTGCTTATTGCAGACGAAGCACACCATCTAAGTTCTGCAACTAAAAGCAATGGAGAGTTATTTGGAAGTTGGGAAGGTACAGTTTTAGAAATACTCAATCAAAATTTTGAAAACATACTTCTAGAGTTT
>CAZFHF010000425.1:0-2701 GCA_964518655.1 uncultured Bacteroidales bacterium
CCATATAAAATCATCAGGCATACGATGTATACTGGAGGCCTGTTATTCACGATATTCACTCCGCTTGCACTGGGATCATACTGGGCTTTGATATCCTTCTCAGCAACAAGTGTTTTAGGTATTATCCTGAGAATAATTAACGAGGAGAAGTTCCTGAAAGCCAATCTGCAGGGATATGATGAATATTGTCGAAAAACAAAATACCGCTTAATTCCTTTCTTGTGGTAACATATTTAAAAGTTAAATCAATGAAAATGATCTTTTCTTACGTTTTATTAATAACTGTTTTCAGTAAAATCATATCTGCACAGGATATGAAACCTTCGAGTCAGCAGACCAATTATCCATCCGGTTGTACAGTAATTACTATATCAAAAGGTGATAGTGTATTTTTTGGAGGTAATGATGACTATGTAAATCCCGACTCATGGTATTATGTGGAAAAAGGTGATTCCTCCTCATACGGAGTGGTGTGGATCGGTACACCGGATAATCCTCAGCAGGGAATCAACGAAAAGGGACTGGCATATGATTCAAACGGATTGCCAAGATATGAGATGAATCCACATTCTGAAAGAATTCCTGTTGAGGGAGGATATTATCATAATTATATCGTTCAGATAATGCATGAGTGTGCAACGGTTAAGGAAGTCATTGATTGGATCAATACCCATCAACGATTTCCATATATGCACGATCAGCTGCATTTTGCAGATAAAACAGGCGATGCAGTAATAATCAGTGCCGGAGCGGATGGTGAGATGGTATTTACAAGAAAAACACCTGGTAACGGATTCCTTGTATCAACAAATTTCAATGTGGCGAATCCTTCAAATGGTTATGGTTATCCCTGCTGGCGGTATGATTTAGCCCATGAATTATTACCCATACTGATCGACAAGACTGAACCTCTTAGCTACAAAGATCTTACAAATGTTATGGATGCAGTCCACATGGAGAGTTCCAGCTGGACAATTGAAACCCTGGTAGCTGATCTGGTTGACGGGGTTATATACATATACTATTTTTATCAATATGACAGCCCTGTCATAATAAATATAAAAGATGAACTTGCTAATCCCAGGGCAGCAGGTCCTTTGAGCAGCCTTTTCCCTGAGGAAGTTAAGAAGGAAGCCGCTAACAGATATAAGGCTGTTACTAGGACGGCAAGGACAAACATGATTATTGGTATTTCGTGGCTCATAGTGGTAATTATCAGCCTTGTTTTATTATTTATTCTGCCGGGTCGGAACAAAGGATTAAAATTCTGGTTGCCTGCAGTTATTATTCTCGGACCAGCCGCATTAATTGCCAAACTACTGACTATGAATTCAGGCCGGAGATCAGTAAGGAAGGATGCAATTATTGAAACAGTTGGAGACATCTTCCCCATTGTAATTGCCTTCCTTGTTTCACAGGTAATTATTATCCTGAAAATGGTTACGGGAGAAATAAGTCAGTCGCTGCAGTTATTACTGATTTGTGCAATTCCACTGTTATCAGCATGGATCATTTTTCACGGTCCGATACTTGCTCTGGCCGGGAAAAAGAATTTTGTCAGGTTATTATTCCAACGCCTGCCCCATGTATTAATCACAACATTTCTTGGTCTCGCAGGTATACTACCGGTTGCCATGCCACTTGAAAATATGAGTCTTGCAATGTCGCAGATCATACCACTATCACCATGGATCGTAATGACGTGGTGGGCGATATTCGTCCTCGGATCCCTGGCAGGCGGATTACTTATATTCATATATGAACACTGGGCAGTTAAAAGAGGTTACCGGGCCTGGACTGTCCTTGCCGGAGAGGAAGTAGAAGTGGACACACCAGAGTGGGGGAAAACATGGTGGTGGATACCGGTAAGCATATTCATAATCCTTGTATTATTTATGGGAACAATAATTCTTTTGAAAATTACAATAGGTTAAAAAATTACAATGATGTTCAAGCTAAATCTTACTACTATTTTAAGATACCTTGTTAAAAACAGGGTGGTCACCATAATAAACATTGTTGGTTTAACCCTTGGAATTACCTTTTCATTACTGATAGGTTTGTATGTCAAGAAAGAACTTTCCGTTGACAGGTCTTTTATTAATGGAGACAATATTTACCGCCTGGAATTTGAGTATCCTGAGAGAGGCAAGGGAGCTGTTCAGACTTCGGCTCTGGGGCCTGATCTGCAGAGCAGTATTGCAGGTTTGGAGGAGGTCCTCAGGATACAGTTCTGGGAACAGGTGGTACTGGGGACTGACAGCGGTATTTATTTTAATATAAGAAGGATATGTCTTGCAGATTCAACATTCTTCGATTTTTTCGACCAGACCTGGATTTATGGCACTCCGGACGGTGCTCTGAGCAGACCTTACAGTATTATTCTGACGGAAGACCTTGCCTTAGCCATTTTCGGTGATATTAATCCATTAGGGATGACTCTTCGCAGTGCTCCGGGAAGAAATGGTGTTACTGTTACCGGGGTTATTAAAAAACGGGACGACTCCCATTTCAATTATGATGCTCTCCTTTCCCTGGTCACAAGAGGTGAAACAAGTAATACCATTCTACATACATATTCAACACAACAATGGCTAACCTATTTCCTGATTGAAGGCGGAGTAAATATTAAAACACTGGAAGAACAGATTTTTAATAAGCTTTATGACCTGATTCCAAGCTTAAGAGACGGCACAAGGAA
>CAZFHF010000426.1:0-2688 GCA_964518655.1 uncultured Bacteroidales bacterium
AATGTCCATAAAAAAATAATTAAAATTATAATAGAATAAAAGTCATGTAAAAAGAGGTCTGAGAAGAAAGAAATCTATCAGTATTTGCATAAAAACCAGAAAGTTCTAACGATTCTCTTTTACTCTTTACTACTTTCTGCAAAGCTAATTTATATTTTTTATAAAAAAAATTTTTTTTGAACCATTACTTATTCAGGATGCCAGTACAATATAGACTGATTTTTTCCTTATTAATACCAAATCCCGGTAAAACTATTTATTTTGTTATATTTGATTTTGCTAAAACAAAAAACTTAATAAATGACAAAATATAAATGCACTGTTTGCGGATATATATATGATCCTGAGGAAGGAGATCCTGATGCCGGAATATCACCGGGCACACCTTTCAGCGAACTCCCGTATGACTGGGTTTGTCCGGTATGTGGGGTGTCAAAAGATGACTTTGAGGAGGAAGAATAACAAATGTAAAGTATTATTCTTCAGGGATATTTTGCAGAACATCAATTAATAAATCCCAGAATTTTTTTGTCGAAGGGATGTTTAACTGCTCATCCGGCGAATGAGCCCCCGTGATTGTCGGTCCGAAGGAAATTATATCCAGGTAAGGGTACTTTTCAAGAAATAAGCCGCACTCCAGTCCGGCATGAATTGCCCTGATCTTTGCATTTGTTCCGAATAGTCTTTTATATGATGCTTTTGTTATTCGCAGAATCTCAGATTCCAGGTTGGGATTCCAGCCGGGATATCCGTTTATATGTTCAACCCTGGCATTTCCCATATTAAAAACACTGCTTACAGTGTTGGCTATATTATCTTTGGCTGACTCTACTGAGCTTCTCTGGCTTGTTGTGATAACAATATTCTTTGCATCGTTGAATTTCACAGATGCCAGATTTGTTGATGTTTCAACCAATCCTTTCATGGAGCGGCTCATAGCAATTACTCCGTTGGGGCATGCATAGATGGTGTTTAACAACCTGTATTGAGATCCCTTTTTAAGTATCTTTGAAGGATTTTTTACCGGTGTTAGTGAAATACTAAGATCCGGCTCGTCGGCCTTCATCTCATTATTTACTGCTATAATATACTGGTTGATATGTTCTTTTAATAACTGTTCATTGTTCTTAGGTATTGAAATTATTGCATATGCTTCTCTGGGAATAGCATTTGGCAGATTTCCGCCTTCAAATTTTGCGAGTTTTATTTTAAGCTTCCTGCACGCTGTCCAGAGAAAACGGTTTAATATCTTAATAGAGTTTCCACGTCCTTTATCAATATCATCTCCTGAATGTCCTCCCTTTAATCCGGATATCTCGATTTTATAGGCAGTATGATCCTTTGGGTTCTTTTTTGTCTTGATATCTAAAGTAGCTATTGTATTGATCCCTCCTGCAGAACCAATGAAGAGCTCACCCTCATCCTCCGAGTCAAGATTAATTAATATTTTACTGGTAAAGAATTTTGATTTTATATTAAATGCACCTTTTAAACCCACTTCTTCATCAACAGTAAACAAACATTCCAGAGGGCCATGTTTAATTTTTTCATCACTAAGTATAGCAAGCTGAGCGGCAATACCTATGCCATTATCAGCTCCCAGAGTGGTACCTGTAGCTTTCACCCAGTCACCTTCCACTACAGGGAGGATGGGGTCTGTATCAAAATTATGCTTTGTTGTGCTGTTTTTTTCGCATACCATATCAACATGACTCTGCAGGCATACCTGCTTTTTCTTTTCATATCCTGAAGAAGCAGGCTTGATGATTAACAGGTTACCTGTCTTGTCTTTCCTTGTTTCAAGTGAATGTTTCTTCCCGAATTCCATAAGATAACCTATTATCCTTTCTTCGCTTCCCGACCTTCTGGGTATTTTGCATATATCATCAAAATACTGCCAAAGTGCTGCAGGCTTTATATCTCTTATATTCCCCATAACTACCTGGTTTTATTAATAATTTGACCCATCATACTGACGAATATAATTTATCTTACATTTGTAACCTAGAAAAATGATATTAAAATGTTTTTTATTCTGATATTTTATTTTTTACTTTCGTCCAGGTTATAGATATTAAATAATTAAAAATCTTCATATAACACGAGTACAGGCTTAGATGTTAGATTTTGATCAAATACTGGTTTTTATAGTAATACTTTTTATTCTGGTTTCATTATACCTGGAGATACTGGGACCTGCATTTACATTTATGATTGCTGTAATAACCCTTGGTATTTTCGGAGTATTAACCCCCAATGAGATAATAAGCGGACTGGCAAATGTGCAAATAGCGGTCATTATAATGCTGCTTCTTTTTGGTGATATTATCAAAAAAACTTCGGTGATTGAAAATGCGTTCGACAGAGTATTCAGGTCTGCAAGGAGTTACAAGGGATTTCTGAGCAGAATGATGTTGCTGGTTTCTTCTTTCTCTGCTTTTCTGAATAATACTCCCCTGGTTGCTGTAATGATGCCATATGTTCATAGCTGGTGCAGACGTAACAATTACTCTCCTTCCAAGTTCCTGATACCACTTTCTTATGCTGCGATCTTAGGAGGTACTGTTACATTAATAGGTACATCGACAAACCTTATTGTCAACGGGATGGTTGAGAATAATACAATAATACCTGAATTAAGATCGCTGGAAATGTTTGATTTTATATATGTCGGCATTCCCATGGTTG
>CAZFHF010000427.1:0-2681 GCA_964518655.1 uncultured Bacteroidales bacterium
ATTTAAATTTTCACAAATTTTGATGAATAGAGCTTACCTTCTTCTGTTATAAGGAGAAAATAAAGGCCTTCGGGCAACGAATCAACATATATCTCATAGACCTGCCGTGTACTTTCAAATTTATCCACTAGTTTTCCTAACATATCAGTAATATAGATTTCATATTTTACATCAGGCACATTAAAATGTATTAAGATTTTATCTCCTCCGGGATTTGGATATATCGTATATTTTTTATCAATATTAAATATATTCTGAAGGTTTATTTTCATCAGCAGCCAGTTATCAGGATCAACTTCAACACTTTTCACTTTATGTGGCATAAATAACTTATAATGGTCATAGTTGGATTTCTGTCTCAGGAATATTGAAGTATCACCTTTCAGGAATATAATCTTATATTCAGTAAGTGTATTAAATAGTGGGGTCATGAGCGAGCTGGTTGTCTGAAACGTACTTATTGAGAGCGTATCATCATCATATTCCCAGCTGACATTTAACTCAGGGTATCCTTCACCGAAATACCACTGATTAAAGAAATCAGTAAAATCAATGCCGGATTTTTCTTCAAGCAGATTTTTAAAATCCAGTCCTAAAGCAACACTATCTTTATAATAAGACTGAAACTCCTTTAAAATGTCAAAGAATAATGAATCATTATGCAATTCATGTCTTATCATATGAATAATGGCAGCTCCTTTTTTATAGGAAAGCCTGTTATTAAATATTCTTGCAGGATCATTCATTAATTCATCCGGCACATAGATGCTTCCCAGGGATTCCATAAAAACTATATCATGTGCACTAAGCATCCAGAGGTCTGCATTTTCCTGTGATACCAGATACTGATTTGCAAGGTATTCCGAATAACTGGCAAATCCTTCATTAATCCATATATCATGCCATGATCCACAAGTAACGTTATTCCCAAACCACTGATGCGCCAATTCATGGGCAACAAGCCCGAATGAAAAGTTGCCCAGAGAGGTCATGGTTTGATGTTCCATGCCTCCTCCCATAGGTACGACACAATGTCCGTACTTCTCACTTGCAAATGGGTATGGCCCAAATAGTTCCGAAAACAGGTTTATAAGATCCCCTGTTTTATTAATACTCTCAATATTATCATTGATATACTCCTGTTTATTATATATATAGTTCTGAACCAGTATTGAGTCATCCGATCCCTCGTCCTTTGTATAGAAACTGTAATCATAATAGTCAGCTACCGATAAGGATATCAAATAATATGCAACAGGATAAAAAGATTTCCACTCATATCTTATTTTATTCCCTGGTAAATTTGCAACAGATGTAAGGATTCCATTTGAGCCGGCTTTTAAAATTGAATCGGTAGTAATAAATACATAAACAGAATCTGCTTTGTCAGTCAATACCTGCTTACATGGAAACCATTCTTTTGAATAAAACGGTTCAGAAAGAGTATAGGTGATATTTTTATTTAACTGCAAGCTATATTGATTATATATACCTGAATATCTAGCCAGATTTTTGCCTGACCCGGAATAAAAGATCTGTATGCTTACCAGGGAATTTACTTTATATTCGGAAGCCGGACTGATAATTATTTCATCGTTTTGATGAATAAAAACCGCAATTATTTCATCAACCAGGATTGAGTCGACAGTCATCAAATCTGAAAGTTCAAGTACAATCTCATTAAAGGGTGTTTCAAGTACCTCAACCAATACTGTGGCTGAACCAGATATATATGTTGTTGAATCAGTTACTTCCAAATCCAGTTTATAGAATTTCACGTCATAGTTATCCATTAACTGATTATACTCGTATTGTTTATAAAGTCTATTGTGGTAATTATTTTGGCTTGCACAATCAGATTCAGCATAACATTTGGTTATAGAGAAAATCTCCGGGAATAATAACAATATTGAAAGAATTGCCAAATTCATATACTGAAAACAAACCAGTTAATTATTATGTTCAGTAAGCTACAGTAAAATACGATATTACTTTTGCATTAATCCTCAAATTTATCATAAGATTCTCAATTTTCCTTGTTTTTATGCAATTAGCATCAAGGCACTACATAAAAATTATCAAAATATAAAAAATAATCCCCGGCTTTTGGCCGGGGATTTCCAACACCTAAATCTAATCTAAACCCAAAAATCCTAACAACTTGCTAATTCATTCGTTTTCTATATTATTAACCAAAAAATTTCTAATTCACTGTTTTAAATTATTATTAAGTTTCAAAAATAAACCAGTATATTGTTATTTCACTAAATGACAGGGTGATTCATAGCACTAAAACCGATGATATTTCTCGTACATAAAAAACTAATTAATGAAAAAGTCCCGATAATTTACCGGGACTTTGAAATACCTAAAACTAATAAACCCTATCAAACGGAAATTACTACATTTGTACTAATTGTTAACCCTAAATCTAACTAAATCCTAATATTTAATTTACTAAGTAAAATTACTTGTGTCAAAATAAATTAAAAATACAATTACCTCCTAAAAAAAATCAATGATATCCCTTATCACTAACTAATGATTTATATCACTTTTACGGTATCAAAATGTGCTGAATCTGAAATCTGAATATCAAATACTTATCATCCGCAGGATTAATGTTTTTCTTAATTCGGGATTATTTCATTGTTTTATATATATAAAAAAAATAATCCCGG
>CAZFHF010000428.1:0-2676 GCA_964518655.1 uncultured Bacteroidales bacterium
TTAAATGATCGATTGTCCAATTTTAGCCAGTATGAATTGTCGAGTATTGTATCATTTACATGCCCGTATATGTAAAATGTTGCATCAGTATTTACGGTAAAAGGAAAATAAACTAAAGATGCACTATCGGCAAGCGTTTTAGAATTGATAATTAAATTAGTTTTAGGTATTATGTAGCTTTTATTCGAAGCCAGTGTGTCAAGTCTGACATTCCAACCCGCTCCCACTATTGCACATTCTGCTTCAAGCCAAACCTCTTCACTCTCCCCTCTATCCAGTACCGGGAATTCCGGAGCTCCTGTTTCCCACCAGTCAGTCCAGTATGAAGGGATGACGTAATGGTACGGATGGGTCGAGATGTTAGTATTTGCAGTTGTATCGCCAAGGAGGAACTTATCCACGAAGGCTTCCACCTCTGGTTTCTGAACGTTCGGGAGAGCACAGTGTTCATGACCTGCAACAAAAGAAAAGCCAAACCTGTCGGGAATTTTAAAAGTCTCCCAAACCTTTTTTGCAGCTTCACATGAGACGTAGCCTGATTCCTCTGCCAGCCATTCATAATCGGGATTCCCGAGCACGAACAATGCACGGGGCGCTACCATTGCCATTAACTCATGATGATCGTGTGGCAGTTTCGAAACATTACTGCCGGCAAACTGGAACATATCCTCGATAAACCAGGCATGGCTGGTAGAGCCAAGTTTTTCCACTGCTGGCAGGGTTTCCGAGACGCGCCAGGCTGCTGCACCACCGCCACCCGACTCCTGCACAAGTGTAAGTGCGATACGCTCGTCGAATGCCCCTGCAAAGAGTGCCATTTTACCGGCAAAGGAGCAACCGGTTATTGCCAGGTGCTCCGGATCAATAGGTAGATCCTCCGAAACCAGCTCCAAACCATCGATTAAGCGACTTATTCCCCAGGACCATGCACAATAAGCACCCATATAAGTAAGATCGGGATAAAGCTTGTTGATAGGTTCATTGCCGCGGACTTGCGTATGTGCCATTACCTGCCAGTAGTTGAATTCAATTAATGCAATATCACGACTGGTAAAGATGTCTTGCGGGAGGCTGCCAATGGCTGGTATTCCCGGGAAAGCGACAATCCCTATTAAAGCAGGGAAGGGACCATCCCCCTCGGGGAGAATAATTTTCGAAATCAAAGTGAGCGTTTTTCCATTTACTGTTATATTAACTGTGAGTGTGTCATTCGCATAGCTTGCACTAATGGTGTCCGGGCGATCTGGCTTGGGTCCTATCTCATAATTTTCGATCTCAGCTTTGATCTCGGCGCGCCGGCAAATCCAGCTGGCAAAGGAGGTATCGCGGCCGCTTCCATCAGACCATTCAAACGGATCTGTCAGTGGTTGAACAGTAGGCAGCTCTTCAATTGTTGGTAAAGGTGGCTTCGTGCAACCCACACCCGTGAATTCAACATCATAGACAAGAGGGATTGTATCCCCGGCGAATGAATTAAAGACTACATACATGTTCAATAGAATCAGTATAATACCTGCTTTAATTTTTATTTGTGTTCTCATTTTTGGTATTAATTGGTTTATTTTAAAGAATCATTAATTGATTATTTTGCGAGGACAAACCTCACCTGTTAGTCGTCAGTCATTTAGTTGTTTCAAACACACATGCCTTGTAGTCCAAATATACAAATAATCTAATTTACTGTCCTAAGTTCTGATAAAATCTTGATTTTAAAACTCTCACCATAGCGTCGTGTTATGCCCTGTTATTATTGGTTTTCAATTACTTTATTAGTTTTGGTCAGATTAATATTCATGTTTTTGTGCTTCAACCTTTTTCTATATGCAACTCCAATAGCAACGAAGTATAAGATAGATACTATTGCCCATCCATATTGTATCTTATCTCTACCAGCAAGAAAATATAAATAGCCGGACAAAGCTGCAAAAATTGCAATTATTATAGTCTGACTAATTTCAATCTTGACCAGCTCTTCAAAATCTGTATTGTTTATCATTTGGATTTCAATGTTTTATTTTACCGGTTCATATTTAAAATGCTTAAATCTTACTTTTCCTTCGCCCATAGATACTAATCCTATACGTAAACTTAAAAAGTCACTTAATACATTATGATGATATGCCGATACTTCAACAGAATTTTCAATTTTAATCCAGTTTACTCCATCGGTACTGTAATACATATCAACTGTACTATTAATATTCTTTAGTCTCAGGTAAACATGATTATCGATAACGTCTTTCTCCGTTGGGAATTGCCAGCCTCTTAAATTTGCTAAAATATTTTTATTCTCAGCCAATATCCCGGAGTATGCTTTATGACTGTAATAAAGCACCAATCCACCAATAGCATCACCTTCTAACTCAAGTTCTACCTGAGCAGCATAGGAATGGTCAGATGGCATGCAAAGAAGTGGTGAACTCTCTGCCACCGAATTACCCTTAGCTTTAATTACAATACTATTGTTTATAAAATGGAAACGACTGGCATCGTATTCACCAAAAAATTTCCAATGAGGTTTTAAGGTGTTGCCATCAAAATTATCGTTTAGCGAAAACCTATCGCCAACAAATAGTTCTAAAGGCTTTTTCATGGGTTCATCTATTTTAAGATTGTCAGGTATTTTAAACCATCCGTCATTTGTCCATTCAACGGGTGCAAGTAATGTCTGACGCC
>CAZFHF010000429.1:0-2674 GCA_964518655.1 uncultured Bacteroidales bacterium
AGTCAAAAACCTTCTGAACTGAGTCTTTATCATTATTTGAATTATACTCTGAAATATATTTCATTGTAGGAGTAGCCAACCAAACTCCTGCAAAAATAGCCATAAAACCGAAAAACGAACTCAAAAGGCTGTAAACCCCAAAGCCTTCCGGTCCAATTGTGACAGCCAGATATTTATTTCTAATGATAGAAACAACTACCATTGCTACTTCAGCAAAACCTATTAAGGAAGCACTTTTAACTAACTGTTTCAAATTAGTTTATCTCTCTTAACAAAAATTGTATTAATCATTGTATCCGCGTAGCTTATGTATCCTTTGGATTGTAAAAAAGATATTATATCGTTCCTTTTAAGATTATCTTTATATGTCATAGAAAAATCAGTTGTTTCCGTTACAATTATTATTGGTGCTGTTTTTTCAAAATTAATTGATTTCAATATTTGCTCTTTCTTGTAAATAACAACCTATTTCTTATACCTCGAACAAGTTCCAGCGTCCCCTCTCGGTATAGTTTCAGCACTCTCATAAAGCGTTTTTCTTTTGCTAATTTCATTTTGTCGTTCGAAACCTTAGTTGTAACCACCTTACAATATGAGGTAACGGCATCTCTGGCCCAAATGGGCACAGCCACAATTACATCCTCAATAACCACAATGTAACATTTATGATTTCCTATAAGTTTTTCAATAATTTCAGTGATGGTTGGCCATTGGTCGGTTTTATGAGCACCTGGTGGCGGAGATAGAAATAGGCGTGCATCATCAATTAAAATGAAGTGTTCGACCTTACCACCCTTGATAGTTTCAAGTTCAGAAAGAAGAGCACATTGATCGTTTTGACCGTAAGTTTCACCGCCAGACCAATGACTATCTAACCAAAAGAGTGCAGGTCCTTTCAAATTGCGTACAATTTTTTTTAGAAATATTCTCGAGTCACCAAATATAGAATCTACATTATTTAACACTCTAAGCTTTTCAGTTGTTTGCTTATAAAGTGATTCAGATAACTCCATTGTTATAACATGCTTAAATTCGGTTGCTGCCCAGATAGTAGTTTCAGCTTTATATGTCCCGCTTTCAATGAAATATTGTAAGTTAAACTTTTCTTTCAATAGGATTACTAAGTCGTGAATTGAACCTTTTAGATATAATTGCATAAATTCTCCATTTTTATTTCATCAATCTATTATTTATTTCTTGCCTAATGTTTAACTTTTTTGCCTTTTCAATTTTAATTCAAGTACTCATATTTTTATCCATTACTTTTACAATTATGGTAGAAATTCTCATAATATTATCCATTCTTTAGGATATAAATCTTCAAAATTTATTTTTGAATTCCATGCAGGGTCCTTAAACCATTTTTTAGGAGCGATGACTATCTTATCAGGATTATTATTTAACCATGCTCCCCACCAGCTGAATGTGCTGTTAGCAATAATGTTATGTTTACATAAACTCATTAATCTTAAATCTTCGTAATCTTTATCTACTCCGTTAATATTTACATAAGTTTTTGGAAAGGATAATTTCATATTTTTCTGTGTCCACTCTGGGTCATCTGCGAAAATAAAGAAATGTAAGTTGTTATATTTATTTGATAAGTATTGCACTGCCCTATGATAATATTCAGGGTCGATTGTACCATGTATATTTACCGCATTAATATCTAGTTTACCATTATTAGATATACCATGGAGCTTTCTAATATGCAAACTTATAGAATTTGTTTTATTTATTTTATTTGCTATTTTCAGGTTTGCACCTTCCAGTGGATATTTTACCTGTAATTCTTCACGTATAATATTTTCAATATCTATAAAATATTCCTCACTTCCCCAGTAGCCATCTAAATATACATCTTTTTTAAACTTCATTTCATAAGTATTTTTATTAAAACCACCTCTTCGTTGAGTTATGAATAAACATCCTATGCGTAGATGAATCTGCAAAAAAACAAATAAATTATAGTGTCGTAATCTACGTTCTAAAATCCTTATAATTTTTCTACAAATTCGTCCCTTTTTTTGTACGTGATCGATTTCTTTTCGAGATAATAAATTTTCATTAATATTAAAATGCCTCAGACTATATACACGTCCGTAAAAATCATGCTCAAACCCAGTTAAATGGTCTAACTTTAATTGAACATTATTCACCAACGCAAGGCGTCTAGCGAATGCATATTGAAATAGCTGATTACCAAGTCCTCCCATTAATTTTATTATAACCATATTTATTTTTCACATTCAGATTGTTGTTTTATCCATTCATAAGTTTTTTCTAATCCTTTATTAAGAGGATAATTAGGTTGCCATCCTAATTCTTCTTTAATTAATTTGTTATCTGAATTTCTGCCTCTCACGCCAAGTGGCCCTGGGATATGTTTGATTTTTAGTTTCTTCCCTGCTATCTCCATAATCATTCTTGCCAACTGGTTAATAGTAACCATCTCTTCTGACCCTATATTAACCGGACCAATAAAACCTGTATCCATTAATCTCCTTACACCTTCCAAACATTCATCAATATAGAGAAACGAACGAGTCTGTTTACCATCTCCCCACATTTCGATCTCTCCTGCATCTTCTGCCTCAGCAACTTTACGGCAAAAGGCAGCAGGTGCCTTTTCTCGTCCATCATTCCACGACCCTTCTGGTCCAAATATATTATG
>CAZFHF010000430.1:0-2670 GCA_964518655.1 uncultured Bacteroidales bacterium
ATAAAAAGATTATGATAAAAACCTGAACTAGAATACGCAGGATAACGGATATCACTCTCCCCCCAGAGAGGAAAAGATTTTTGAATTCTTTTATATGATTGGTTATAAACTGCATAAGGTTTAAGATAAAGCTTGTGACGGCAAAAAATAATATGGCAGCCGAAATAAGTCCCAATATCAAAATTCTGGAGCGGTAATATTCTGAGGTCATATTAATATCTTCTGTAAAACTGGTGAATTCAAAAGTATATAATCCAAGTTCGTTTGATTTTTCCTGTATTGCTTTAAGATCTTCCGGATCATCTGTAATGATGAATGTAGAATAGATAGCGCTTTGGTACTCAGTTTCTTCAAATCTATCCGGCTGTAATGGAGTTATAAATGCTTTATCAAGTCCATAGGTTATATTTCCAGTACGTGGGTTTAAATAAAAAGATGATTTTTCTAAAAAACCAACCACCCTATAGCATTGTTCTATATAGTCATAAATTTTATCATCTAGATCGTAATACTTTTGAAAATCATACCCTAAAAGCAGGGGTATTTCATCTTCCTTATATCTAAAATCTTCATTGGAAAACAGCCTGCCTTTCGCACATCCGATTTTAAAAACATCCTGAAATTCATTATCAATTTTAAGTAAGAAGTAATGCTCCGGATTATTTTTTTCTGCATAGGAACTATCAATATTGCCTTCAGGCAGCCACATTGACCATTGCATATCAGCAGTATATGCTTTGAAGGAAGGGTTTTCTTTCATAAATCTGTAAAGCTCGCTCTGGCGCTCTATGCTATCGCCTGCAAAGATTATCTCATCAAACTTTTCCCTGCCGGTAATATCAAAAGAGAGATATATTTCCTCCTCCTGGCCCTGAATAACCTCATTTAACTTATCCTGGTAGCTGTTAAAATTAAGGGTAATAGAAAAGATAAAACTTATCAGGAGTATGGCGGCCAAAAACTGAATAAATAGAATAAGATTCCTCAATTTATATCTCCATATGTCCTGCAGTGCGTATTTTAATTGCGTTTTCAAATGTTTTACTCCCCTGCTTCAGTTATGGCTTTTTTCCCTAATATTATAGTTAAAGAAATAATTCCGAAGAGCAGTCCTATTAAAAGACAGATTACATAACCGGAAATTACCGCTGCGGGATAAACAGTCACTCCAATAAATGAGGGTAGTTTTAAATATACCAGTAAAATTACCAGAAGCAGGCCAACTAAATAGCCTGTGGTTGCAATGATCAGGTAATCGCGAAGCATCATATTCCTGATAGCAGAAGGTTTTCCGCCCGAAAGCTTACGCGCGGAAATCTCCTCTTTCCTTCCCTCAACCCAGTAATTTGTGATGGCCGGGGCACTGAGTAAAATCAGAAAAGAAATAATAAAACATACGGTCATTATTAGAACGGAGTCATCGTAAATTATTGCCTTCAGCAGCCTCTGTGCATTGCTTGTTGATATCGTCACTTCTGCTTCTTCCGAATGAAACCCTATATCAGGATTGATCTTTCCGGCAAAAGCCTTAAAATCATTTAAAAATTCAATGCTTTTTTCTTTTGCATCAACTATATAATCACCGTTTAGCGGTGGTGAAAAGCCTGCTTCAAACAAAGCTGCCATATTTACAAAGTATGATGCGTCATATACCATACTGCCTGCCGGTATAGCTTCTTCCTGCAAATATTTCCGGGAAGGCCTCCTGAATTTTCCTATTACTTCATATTCATTGTTTTCGTGAAAAAAATACTCCCTGCCATCTCTAATGACACATCTGTTTATTGCCCACTCTTCATCGACAATTATGGCTACCGGCAATTGCTTTTCAAAATCCTCTTCAACAAAGCTTCTTCCTTCTACTATTTCGGGTTTAAAGGATGTATCACCACTTAAATAAACTTCCCTCCCACCCGAAAATTCGAAATTTCTATAAATGATAAAACTGTCTTCTTTTTCTTTGCAATAATCAATCAAGTCTTTTACCATAATGGGATTTTCAGTGTCCGGCAGGTACTGACTGATATATACATTAATATGCTCGCCTGAAAGAAAGTCGGGCCATGACAGCGCCTGCTCATAATAGAGCCCTGCTATTATAGAAAAATACAAAATTAAAAGCGCTCCTATGGCCGCAAATAACAGTATAAGGAGAGGAGATCTTTTAAACATCTGTCTTATAATCATTGGCTCCTGATTAATTGTTAGATCATTTCTTATATAAAAATTACTGTTAGCATTTATCAATATATACAATATATATTGATATTATAATTGATTAATTATATTACAATATATATTTATAAATAATATTAAATATAAATATCCTATATCCGTAAGTATTGTTTTGTCAAGCGGAAAGCAAAAATGTTTATTTGTAGCACGGTGCTTATTGAAAAAAATTATGGAGTATGCCTGGTAAGGGCGCCGGTCATGATATAAAAAATTTATTTTAGAAACTTTTATTTTTATTTTATAGTATTTCACTAGAGAAATGATCCAGCAGTTTGTGCCCCTCATTGAAATGCAGACCGGTCTTTTTGGCAGAATATTCATCAAATCTTTGCGGTTTACTAAATCTATCCGGATTATTTCCCATATCCTTCGTGCTGTCATAAATCATAAACGGTACAGGTTCGGAGGTATGGGTCCTCACCGATATGGGAGTAT
>CAZFHF010000431.1:0-2659 GCA_964518655.1 uncultured Bacteroidales bacterium
TTCGTTGTTCGTTGTTCGTTGTTCGTTGTTCGTTGTTCGTTGTTCGTTGTTCGTTGTTCGTTATTCGTTATTCGTTGTTCGTTGTTCGCTTAGTAATATTTATTCTGATTGAATTGCTTTTATAAAATTAGTTAATTTTCTTCCAAGTTTATCCAGTTTGTCAATGAGTATATCATATAATTGTTTGTTTTTTAGTGATTTTACATCATAGAGCGTTTCAAGATGATCATAAGTTTCAATGTTTGATGATAAAGCATATATAAGAAACTTAATATAATCTTGCCTATATCTTCGTCTCCCGTATCCTTCAACAATATTTGATTTAGTGGATTTACTTGATTTTCTTATCTGACTGCCTGTTTCAAACATTTCAAATTTTGGGAGCTCATTTAATGTCATAGTATGGATATCAACTGCAATTTCTCTTGCCAGCTGCCAGATTTCCAGTTTCCTATAACTCATGGAATATTCTATAAAACAAGTAAAGTAGAGATTTGAAACTTACTAAGATATTTATATGATTATACAGGACAAACAATCCTTATCCAATATTCAATCGAATGGCTAAAAACTAATGTCGAATGGCGAATTACGTTTTCATACCGCCGCAAATACCGATAACCTGGCCGTTTATGTATGACGACAGGTCGGAAGCCAGGAAGAGTGCACTATTTGCCACATCCTGGGGTGTGCCGCCCCTTTTCAGGGGTATCTGCTCTTCCCACTTTTTCCTTACCTCTTCAGGCAGTTTATTTGTCATCTCAGTAATAATAAATCCCGGAGCCAGGGCATTACAGCGTATGTTTCTTGGTCCCAGTTCACGTGCCACGGTTTTTGTAAATCCGATTATACCGGCCTTTGAGGCAGCATAATTTGCCTGCCCTGCATTTCCTGATACTCCTACCACGGAGCTTATATTTATAATTGAGCCTGAGCGTTGCTTTATCATGGTCATTTGCACTGCCTTGGTAAAGTTAAAAACAGACTTAAGGTTGATGTTTATTACCTTGTCCCATTGTTCTTCAGTCATACGTAAAAGCAGAGTATCCATTGTAATACCTGCATTATTGACAAGTATATCTACCGTACCAAATTCTTCCAGTATTTCTTTAACTACCTTTTCAGTTTCCGCAAAGCTGCTGGCATCTGAAGCATAGGCTTTTCCTTTAACTTTATAGCTGTTTATCGTTTTTTCCACTTCTTTGGCATTATCGTCAATAGCAAGGTCAGTGAATGCCACGTTTGCTCCCTCACGGGCAAATGTCTCGGCAATTGCTTTACCTATACCTCTTGCAGCACCGGTAACAATTGCAGTTTTTCCCTTAAGTAAAGTCATAGTTTATTATGTTTAGTTGTAGTTTTTTTCGTTTTGTTGAATAACAAATATATTAAAAGAAAAAATAAATCATAAAGAAACGATTAAAATTAAGGATTGAATAATGGCTAAGGCGGAGGCAGAGTCGAAGAGGATGCCTTCGCCTGATAAAAATTATTTCCTTAAAGCTTTCAGCATTGTGGCGCTGATGTCAGCGGGGGATTCGGCAACGAGTATGCCGCACTCCTTCATTATCTTCATTTTTGCTGCTGCAGTATCATCCTTCCCTCCTATTATTGCTCCTGCATGGCCCATCCTCCTTCCTTTGGGGGCGGTCTGTCCGGCAATAAAAGCGGCCACAGGCTTATTGCCATTGTCTTTTATCCACCTTGCAGCATCTGCTTCCATGTTACCTCCAATCTCACCTATCATTATTATTCCTTCAGTGTCATTATCATCCATAAAAAGCTTCACAGCATCAAGTATCGAGGTGCCGACAATAGGGTCACCTCCTATTCCTATACAGGTGGATTGCCCCAACCCTGCCCTTGTTATCTGGTCTACTGCCTCATAGGTCAGTGTACCTGACCGGGATACTATCCCGATTGTACCTTTCTTGTGGATAAATCCCGGCATTATACCGACCTTGGCTTCTTCGGGAGTGATTATTCCCGGGCAGTTAGGGCCGATAAGCCTGCAACTGTTATTTGAGAGATAGGATTTAACATTTACCATATCAGCAATAGGAATACCTTCGGTGATGCAGACAATAACTTTAATCCCTGCTTCGGCAGCTTCCATTATAGCATCGGCAGCAAATGCAGGCGGCACGAATATGACAGAAGTGTTTGCCCCTGTTGCCTTTACTGCTTCACTCACTGTATTAAATACCGGCTTATCAAGGTGTGCCTGTCCTCCTTTTCCCGGTGTTACACCGCCGACAATTTTAGTGCCGTATTCTATCATCTGCTCAGAATGGAAAGTACCTTCACTACCGGTAAATCCCTGTACAAGGACTTTTGAATCTTTATTAACGAGAATGCTCACAGTCTGTCTGGTTTAAATTATACTTTTAAAAATATAGTTTTTGGGCATGAATTCAAAAGAAAAGAATATTTATGTTATCCTGTTTGTAATTTATATTTTGTAATTTGCGATTTATTTGTTATTTGATTTTTGTTATTTGGAATTTATAATTTTATATACAGAAAAATTAGGATTAAAAAATATTAATTAGGCGCAACCATTAAGGGTTTAGTTGCATCATGCTTTAAAACCTTAAAAACTCTGATTGAAATGAAAAAAATATTAACTCTGACAATCTCGTTGGCTGTAATTCTTTCA
>CAZFHF010000432.1:0-2657 GCA_964518655.1 uncultured Bacteroidales bacterium
AAACAATAATATATGAAATGACCGTATTATATTTTGAACTTACAGCTCAAATAATATAATTTATATAAAGATATCCAATATTACTTATTTTGAAAAGTTTTAAAATAATTTGTTCATTTCTTCTTTAAGAAAATCTATTGCATCACTGGCGGGTACTTTTTCCTGATCCATTAATGATTCAAGAATAGCCTTGCTAAGATTTATTGAAGGTGAATCGTCATTAACTTTTTCGGAGATGATATTTATATGTTTAATAATATTGGCTTTTGTATTCTTCACCACTTCCCAGGCTTTGTGAGTCACATAGAGCTGCTGTGACAGATTATGTTCCCATTCAGTTCTTATTGCATTAAGTAATTCAGATTGCAGCTCCTTGCATTTATATCCGGGTTTATTAACACGAATAAGCAGGTTTTCAGGTGATATGCGCTCAAGGTAAAGAATGATCCTCTCATAAGCCTGCAAACGCAAAGGAGTTATTACATCCTGGTTTTTCATTAGCATTTGCTGCTTTCTTTTCCTATCCTCGTTTTCAAAATATTTCTTTAAAAAATAATATACAGTTAAAAACACGATTAGCGAAGGCAAGGTGTATTTGACAATTTCCAGGATATGTTCCATTGTTAAAAAATTTATGGTAATTAAACATTACAATATTAAATATTTTCTGTTTAAAAAGACTATTTTTGCCCGGACAAAAAAATTAACATAAATATTAAATTATTATAACCTGATAAGACAAAATAAATATGGAAAGTGTATCAAAAAGAATTGCAACTCTTTCGCCTTCAGCGACTATGGCAATGAATCAGAAGGGCAAAGATTTAAAAGCCAAAGGTATCGACGTTATTAATCTTAGTGTCGGGGAACCTGATTTTAATACTCCTGATCATATAAAAGAAGCTGCTAAAAAAGCTATTGATGACAACTTTTCGTTTTATCCCCCGGCTCCCGGGTTTCCTGATCTGAGAGAAGCTATTTCCAATAAGTTTAAAAGGGAAAACGACCTGGATTATTCACCTGAGCAGATAGTTGTGTCAGCAGGTGCAAAAAACTCACTTGCAAATGTCATAATGGTATTGATTGATAAAGGCGATGAAGTTATTGTTCCTGCACCATACTGGGTTACCTATGTTGAGCTGGTAAAAGTAGCAGAAGGCAAAAATGTAGTAATTAAAGGTACAATAGATAATGACTATAAGGTTACTGTTGATCAGATAGAAAAGGCAATTACACCTAAAACCAAAGCTCTTTTATTATGCTCTCCCTCAAATCCTACAGGTTCAGTATATAATAAAAGTGAGCTGGAGTCGATAGCCCGTTTGCTTGAAAAACACGGTAACATTTATGTTATTACTGATGAAATTTATGAACATATAAATTTTGTTGGCAAACATGAAAGTCTGGCCCAATTTGATTCCATAAAGGACCGCATAGTTGTTGTTAACGGCGTATCAAAAGCATATGCAATGACCGGCTGGAGGATCGGATATATCGGTGCTCCTCTATGGATGGCCAAAGCATGTACCAAGTTGCAGGGCCAGTTCTTAACAGGACCCGCAACTATTGCACAGAAAGCTGCAGTAGCAGCATTAAATTCAAATCAGGATTGCGTAAAAGAAATGAATAAAGCCTTTCAAAGAAGAAGAGACCTGATAATAGATCTATTGAAAGATATCGACGGGATAAAAACCAGTGTGCCGGACGGGGCTTTTTATGTATTTCCTGATATAAGCTCGTATTTTGGAAAATCTTATGGTGAAAGGAAAATTGAGAACTCCACCGATTTTTGCATGTACTTGCTGGAAGTTGCACATATAGCAACGGTTCCAGGTGAAGCATTTGGCGAACCTTCAGGCTTCAGAATTTCTTATGCAACATCGGATGAAAATATTAGGAAAGCAATTGACAGGATGAAAAATGCCTTATCTAAATTGTTATAGCACAGTGATTAATATCATCGTTTCATGATAATTTAAATCATCGGCTATTTATTGAATTAGCCCTAATCCTTTACTAATTTTATATCAGAAATCCTTATAGCTTAAAGTATAACGGTATTTGTATATAAAAGCCATATGTACGATGACAGGATTATTAATAAACGGGCTGAATTTTCCAAAAAGAATAGGTAATAAAACTGCCTTTCAGCAGGCACGGATATTATCCAGACAGACTTTAAGCAGAAGTAACATGGTAAATAAAAGATTTAGTGTTCAGAGGAGTTCCTTTCCAAAAAGATTATTAAGCTTTGAATGGTCAAATATGAATTTTGCTATTGATAAAGCATTATATAAATTAATACGCGCCGACAGGATCTGATTTTTCTCCGCCAGATTTCATTTTTCATGACACCCTGCAACAGACATATTTAAATACCTATTTCTTTGATATTGTAATATCAATAATATCAACCTGCATATCCTTGCCCCCATAGCTGCGGTTTTTATTCAGCCAGCGCTGAAAATCCTCCGATTTTAGCGACCCGGGAATCTGGTAACCTTCCTTAAGCTCATCATCTGATAATATTTCTTTATCAATATCTTTTTGCAGCCTCGGTTTATTCATCGGATTCTTGCAGAAAATGATAAATAACCGGTTCATATCTTCAAGTGATTCAGTATATAGCTGGTAGGTATCAACAAAATTTTCCTCTT
>CAZFHF010000433.1:0-2656 GCA_964518655.1 uncultured Bacteroidales bacterium
ATTTTGATATTGTATGTTCAGGTGCTGAAGATGTCGGTTACTCCATTAGCGAAGTTGAAGGATCAACATTTAACTGGTCAGTGCCGGCATTAGACCTTAACGTTGAAAATTCATTGCAAATAAGCATTGACTGGGATATTGCAGGAGGAGAATATACAATTAGTGTACAGGAAATATCAGAGCATGGTTGTGAAGGTGTGGCCACAGAAGAAACTGTTCTTGTGTCTGATCCCAATGCGAGTCTGGGTGGAGACCAGTATATATGTGCAGGTGAATCCGCTGTTTTCAGCACTACGGATGAATTTGACAGATATTTGTGGTATAATGGCAGTACATCAGATAATATTGTTGTAAGCCAGGAAGGGCAGGTAAGTATAACAGTATGGGATCAATATGATTGTATATCAAGAGATACTGCTTATCTATATATTAATGAGCTGCCGGTAGTAGATCTTGGCCATGACACGATTATTTGCGGAGAATACTATTATGAGCTGGATGCAGGTGATTTTGAATCATATTTATGGTCAACAGGTGAAACAAATAATCCGATAAATATAACTGCCGGAGTACAAACAATATCAGTAACTGTCACTGATGAAAATGGTTGTAGCGGAAGCGATTCAGTTAATATTGATATTTGCGATATTAACAGGCTCTTTGAAAAAATGACCAACGCATTCACTCCAAATAACGATGGTGTGCATGATACATGGATCATTAATAACATTCACCTTTTCCCGGATGCGAAAATTGAAGTATTTGACAGGTGGGGAAGAAGAGTATTTAGAAAAGACGGGGGATATGAAAACGACTGGGACGGTACTTTTAATGGTAAAGAACTACCTATGGATTCTTATTATTATATTATTGACCTCAATACTGGTGGTGATCCGTTTAAAGGAACAGTTACAATTATCAGGTAATTGTTCATAACTAGATCATTACTTAGGATATTTTAGTAAGATAAATTTATATTATTACTCATTAATTTATTGCATTTTATGGAATTCATATTATGCAGTTGCAACTATAATGGTGTTAAAACGTACCAAAAGTGAATAAATATTGATAAAAGGAAAAAAATAAAAAGTTATATGCCAAGACTAATAATTATAACATGTCTGATTTTTTTTTATATTTCTGTAATATTTTCCCAGCAGCTTCCTGTATACAGTCAGTATTCATCTAATAAATTTCTTTTAAATCCCGCATCTGCCGGAAGTGATGGATATACATCAATAAATCTGATTGCCCGTGAACAGTGGGTTGGCTTTAGTGAATCACCAAAAACACATGCTATAACTATTGAATCGAGAATTTTAAAAAATAGCTTTATTTCAAAAAATGCCTCAATAAAGAGAAAAAGGAGGTTAAGTTCACGCTCAGGAAGAGTGGGATGGGGAGGACACATATTTAATGATAAAAATGGCAAGTTCAGCCGTACAGGTGTTGAAGGTACGTATTCCTATCATCTGGATATATCTGATTACAGATTATCTTTTGGGCTTTCATTAATGTTTTTTCAATGTAAATTAAGAACCAGCGAATTAGTATTCTCTGATAATGAGACTGATAAATTAGCTAATGGGAAAAATCAGTCATTGGTTATACCAGATGCAAGTTTTGGTACATATCTTACATCAAGAGACTTTTATGCAGGCATTTCAATAATGCAAATAATGCAGTCTGCTATTAAATTCAGCAATGAATCCGAAAGTGAATACAAACTAAAAAGACAATACAATATACTTGCAGGATATAAATATATAATAAATGACGAGTTTGATATTGAACCTTCATTTCTGCTGAAATTTACACAGATATCAAGGCCTCAGCTTGATTTAAACATCAAAGTATCTTATATGAATGATATATCCGGTGGATTATCTTTCAGGACAGGAAGCTCACTGATAATATTTACAGGTGTTACGTTAAACAGATATTATTTTGGATATGCATTTGATTATAATTTCAACTCCCTGATGAACCATACATTCGGTTCACATGAGATAATTCTGGCTGTTAAACTTGGCGATAATGCAAGAAGATATAAATGGCTGGATGTTTACTAGATGAATTTTATATACATTTGTTAAAGTATTTAGATTATTATCTGTTAAATTAATTCTGGCATAAAATACTGATTTAAATAGTAAAAATTCTTAAATATTTTGTTTGTGAAATAATTCATTTGTAATTTAACCTGTCAAAACTGTTACAATACTGATTGCATGGAAAATTATAAGAACAAACTTATTCTTGTCGTTGAGGATGATATGGCAAGTTGTGAGCTTTTTAAAAACTTTCTTGCTTCAAAGGGTATTGATACCATTATAGCTGAGGATGGGAATGAAGCAATTGAAATTGTAAAGAACACACCTGACATTGATTTGGTGTTGATGGATATAAAACTACCTGAACTGGATGGGTGCAGTGCAATGATTGAAATAAAAAAGATACGCAAAGATATACCGGTTATTGCTGAAACAGCTTATGCCTTCAAGGGCGATAGAAGAAAATTTCTTAATATTGGCTTTGATGATTATATTTCAAAACCAATAAAGCCTGCAATATTATTTGAAATAATACAAAAGTATCTCTAATCCTGGGGATTGTTATTCACATATTTTTCTATGAAAGAACTTAGCTCCTT
>CAZFHF010000434.1:0-2651 GCA_964518655.1 uncultured Bacteroidales bacterium
AAGGTAATTCTTTCCGACAGGACTATTTTTATCCACAAATCCAATGATAAATTTTCCGTTATTCTTTAATATCCGGTGTACCTCTTTAAATGATTGTATTATATCATCCACAAAGCAAATGGTAGTCACCATAAGGGAAAAATCATAGCTTTCATCATGGTAGGGTAATTTTTCGGCTACTCCGTCAACCGGGTAAATGCCACGCTCTTTCGCTTTTTCTCTCATCGCCAGCGAAGGATCAACTCCATCCTTTATTCCCAAAGGCAAAGCAAAGATTCCACTGCCTATGCCAATTTCCACGCCTGTTCCTGTTAGCGGAATTGCCTTTTTCAGAGCGGTTAATTCCGACTGAAATACGAAATAGTGATTACCAAACCATTGTTCGTATTCCGTCACATGTTCATCAAAAGGTTTTGTTCTAGGCATCTCTCTGTTTTTGGTTCTGCATTACTTTGTAAATTATTTCTTCAGCCGCCCTGATTAATGAATTATTTACGGGAGAAGAAGTTAATAAAGGGTGTGTGCCGATTTGATAAGAAACCAATTCATAAATAGTTATGGATTTTTGAATGGCCATGCTGATGATATTAATAATTTCACCTGCAGATTTTCCTCCCCATACTTCACCACCTAATATATTGCCACTAATGGGACAGGCATAAAGTTTTACTGTTAAGTCAGATACACCGGCTAAAGTTCCGGGATGCCTGTCTGGCGAAGAAAATTTAGCTGTAATAAATTCAACATTTGCTTCTGCTGCATTTCTTTCATTCACACCCGCCGCAGCCATGGTAAGCCCATTAATTTCGGTGGAGAAAACCCCTAAAGTACCATTAAGGCATTTTTTTATCCTGATACCAAAAATATTATGTCCTAAAATACGTGCTTCGGCTGTAGCGGTGGAAGCTAATTTAATGTAATCGGTTTTGCCTGTTAAAAAACCGGTTGTCTGCGCACAATCACCTACAGCACTGATATCTTTAGATTTTGTACGTCCGTAATTATCAACAATAATGTCGTCATATTCGTTTAGCTCGAGCCCCGTTTCCTTTGCCAATTTAGAATTAGCTTTGTAACCTATTGACAAAATAACAGCTTCGGCCTCTATTTTTGTGCCGTCTGCCAGTATAATATGATTTACTTTGTTGTTTATCCCTGCAATTTCTTTAACAAGAGAAGAAGTCAATACATTAACTCTGGTTTTCTTTAGCGCATCGGTTGCTATCTGGCTTAATTCCGGTGAAAATGCTTTAGAGAAACAAACTGATTCGCTTTCAATTAATGTTACTTTAACATCATTATTAGCTGCTAACTGCTCAGCTACTTCAGCGCCAATAAAACCTCCTCCAACGATAACCATGCTTCTGAAACCACTTATTTTAGTAGTCAATTCTTTGATATATGCGTAGCTTTTTTTTATATAATATACATTATGGAGATCGTAACCCTTTATGAATTCAGGAATAAGAGGAAGTGATCCTGTTGCAAAAACTAACTTGCCATAACCAAATTTATCACCGGTTTTCACTTTTATGAATTTATTTACTTTATCGATTTCAGTGACATTGTTAATTATAACTTCGCCACCCAGGTCAATAAAAGGTTTAGGGCCCATTTTGTTTTTTTCTACATCTTTTTCTAACAAATTAAAAATGTATGGTATTCCGCAAGGCACAAGCCCTTGGGCTTCTTCATTTATTATCAATACTGATTTTTCTATAAAACACTTTTTGGTTGTTATTCCTGTTACAATGCCGGCAGGTCCGCCTCCAATGATAATTACGTCATATGTTTTCATTATATAAATTTTTTATTTGATTATTAATTTATTGCTTCTACAGGGCATTCACTTACACAAACACGGCAATTACTGCATTTTTCTTCATCAATTTTTGCTATGCCATTTTCCAAAATAACGGCTTCCATCGGGCATACATCAATACAAGCACCGCATCCTGTACATAAATCTGCATCTACTCTCGGAAAATCAATGTTTTTAGACTTTTTATTGTTAACCATTTGATTATTTGTTGTACTGGTATTTTGTTCCCTTATAAGGAAAACATTACAGTTCGGACATTTTTTCGTATTACAGGGAATTCCCTGTTCATGAGGGGTTGAATATCCACATTGATGACAAACACAATGCCCCACAGAAAAATTTCTGCCTTGTCCCCGGTGTAATCTTTTTCCACTGTGTCTTCCTTTTCCCAACATATCTTTAACAATTAATTAGTTATTATTACAATTAATTACAATTTATATAATTAAATCTATTCAATAAAACATTCCTGAAGATGTATTAAAAATTCATATTTAATGCATATTCTAAATTAAAATCATCTGAATTTGATAATTCAATGTATTCAGAAATTGAAAGAATAGTATTAATTCTTTTATAAAAATCGACCGACCTTAATGCCTGTACAGCTCCTGCACCTGCACTATTGCCAATAGCAAATATTTTGTCCTTAATTTCGCCTGGTAATAATCCAATATTAACTGCTGATTCGATATTCATATAATTCCCAAAGCCCCCTGCAAGATATAATGCATGGATATCGTTAAAAGTCAGCCCGGCTTTTTTTAATAATAACTTTATACCTGAAAAAATAGCTGATTTTGCCAACTGTATTTCTCTTATATCTTCC
>CAZFHF010000435.1:0-2643 GCA_964518655.1 uncultured Bacteroidales bacterium
CACATCCCTGGATATTACTGAAATATGTAAAGAAATATTAAAACCTTTTAATGAGAATGAGCTAAGAGATATTATCTCATCGTCAAAATACTATAATTTGAGGGAAGCAGCAATAATGAACATGGATACGAAGCAGAACCAGGAGTATTTTATTGAGATTGCCAAAACTGACAAACATGAGAATGTAAGAGTGAGGGCTTTACAAAATATTGATAATAAGCAATGGCAAGACCTTTACGCAGATTTTGCCAAAAGTGACAAACACGAAGACGTAAGAATTGAGGCTTTGAAAAGCCTTGATAATAAACAATGGCAGGAGTTATTTGCAGATATTGCCAAAAATGATGAGCATGAAAATGTAAGAAAAGGGGCTTTAAAATACCTTGATAAAAAACAGTGGCAGGAGCTATTTGCAGATATTGCCAAAAGTGACAATAATGAAAATGTCAGAAAAGAGGCTTTGGAAAATCTTGATAAAAAACAGTGGCAGGAGTTATTTGCAGATATTGCCATGAATGATTCAAATAAATATGTTCGTCGCGAAGCAGTAAAAAACATTAAAAATGAAGAAACTCTCTCTGAGATATATATGAATGATAAAGATGAAATTGTGCGTTATTATGCCATTAAGAAAGTAAAAGACAGGAAAATATTAGGTTATGCTGCCAGTAATGATGAAAGCAGGGCTGTGAGAATACAGGCATTAAAAAGAATTTATCCCGAAACCTGGGAAAGCATGCTTCCTGAGAGTAAGATGAGTGAGGGTATCTGCATGACCACATGGCATTTTCTGGATGTCTCGTGGCCTGAGGATGATCCGGGATACGGTTCATTTATTGATGCACGTGACGGGCAGGAATATAAAACAGTAAAGATTGGTAACCAGGTGTGGATGGCAGAAAATTTCAATTATAATGCCGGAGGTGGTTGCTGGACATATAAGGATGAGCCTCAGAATGCAGAAATAAACGGAAGATTATATAACTGGGAAACGGCCATCAGAGCTGCTCCTGAAGGCTGGCACTTACCAAGCATCAAGGAATGGAGAGCACTGTTTAAGTATTTATATGATGATGAATTTTCAGCATATATTAAAATGCGAAAAGGAGGGACAAGCGGCTTTGATGCGCTTCCCTGCGGTTACCGGAATGTTAATGGTGATTACTTCTTTTGCGGGGATTATGCCTATTTCTGGAGCAGCACTGAAGGTAATCCTTTTACAGCGTGCTACTGCTATCTGTATGCTATAGACAGAATAGTAAAAATAAATTGTTACAATCATTACAGAAATTGCGGATTTTCAGTAAGGTACGTCAAGGATTAGAATGAAGTGACAGACTCCTTTTGGTAAATTGTTATTTTTAATTACAAGTACCTGATAAGAATCAGCAATAGTTTATTTATGAGATTGTTCCGATTTTTAATTAAGAATTTTTTTTTATATTTGAAATGAATTACATAAAAGTATTCGTTAATGGCAAAAAATTTCAAAGATCATCTAAGCGAATTCTCATCCCGTATAAAAAGAGTATACATAGAATTGCATAATTATGCCTTTTATCACGCACCCTATGAAAGAAATAATCCCGATCAGCATTTCATAGGAAGAGAAAGGCTTATTGAAAAATTCAAGTCAATATTAACAAACAGTCAAAGTAAATGCGGAACATACCTTGTTACAGGTTACAGGGGGATAGGCAAAACAAGCTTTGTTAATAAGGTGCTTGATGAGATCAATCCTCCCAAATGGCCTTTAATGCTAATAAAAAGACTCTTCAGGATTTTTCTTATAATAAGTTTACTGTATTTGACAAAGTTAAATGACTTCCCCTTTCATTTTTTATTTATACTTACTTTAATCATTTCATCATTATATCTTTTTAATCTAAGTCCCAGTAATAAAAATCTTGAAAGTAAGAAAAATGAAAATTTTTTAAGATTCAGCATTCAATCATTAAACTTGTTTGTAAAAGACGTTTACCCTCACAGATTAAGATATTTTATCCAGGATATTCATATTACATCTGTAATATTCGTTGTCTCATCAATAATAAATCTGACTATTAACTTATTTAAGTATAAACCTGATTTTAATATGCCGTTTCTTTTACTAATAGTAATATATTTAGTTTTAATACTAATTAATATCGCATATTATTTTAGAAAAATTAATAAAGGCCCCCGGCAATTTTTAAGAAACCTGGTTGAATATGCCAGGATGATATTTAATTACTCTGACAAGATATACATAAAGTTGAATCTTGGATACACGGAGCTTAAGGAAATAGACATTCTAAGGCTGATTGCCCGGAACCTGAAGAACCGGTATGAAAAATTTCAATCAACATTAAATTTCAACACTTTATGGAGAGTGCTTGCTTTTATTATTATCTACTTATTTACATGTTTGTTTTATTATTATTCAACCTTTTATAACTATAATAAAACACTGAAAGATAATTTATATATAGATTTTTACTTCCCCTCGCAGAATAACAAATATCTTGAATCAAACACCAATATATTAGAACAAATAGTTGACCAACTGAACAGGAAAAACAAATTCAATTTTGATAATTACTATTATCTGCTAAACTCCCTTGAATTACCTTCCCACTATAACTCAAAAATTGATATTGACCA
>CAZFHF010000436.1:0-2615 GCA_964518655.1 uncultured Bacteroidales bacterium
CATTACTCTGTCAGAGTATGCTCTATTACCGATTTCATTTGATGTATATAAAAACTGGAAATGATTATCATATAATTCTATATGCCTATGGAGCATATCAAATAAATCTTGTTTTGTAGTGGTTAATTTTCCTTCAATCATTTCCATATCTGAAATGTGAATCATAGTAAGAGGTAGAACTCTCATACAGGATGGAAACTCAATACTACTGATCATTTCTTTAAATTGATTATCAAATATCTTTGGGAAGAATGGATTACTAAGAAGTGGGTCGTTGAAGAATAATATGGGATAAATTTTAATGCCTCTTCGTTTTAGACCCTCATCAATTAGTCTATTGTACTGGATAAAGTGTTTTATCCACTTTACTAATTGACTCAAACCATGTTTCTCAAAAAACTTTTCAGGATCACTATCATAAAAATCTTCAACTGACGAGGCATATTTTTCTTCATTGATTATACTTGTTGTTTTAGCTTCCCCAATAATAACTTTGTTTTTCTTTCGGATATACACATCAGCAAGCTCAAGATTTTGCTTATCAATCCTAAATATCAAATCTTTAAATGTGCGAATAAAATATTTTTGATATGAGGCTATACTTTTTAATATTTTAGAGAGATGATGTTCATAAAATAGACCAATTACGCCCTTGAATTCCATTATTATCTCATCCCGTTCCTTTTTTGATTCATCTCCTTTTAATAGACAATCAAAAAAGAAATTCCAAATGAAAGAATCGTATGTTAATGAAAGCAGCAACATATTATCAAGCATGATAAATCGATTCTTACCTCCATCATAAAATGGTGATTTTTTAATATCTAAAAATTCTAAAGCATTATCATTAAAATCTCTTCTTGTACTTAAATACCTAAATAATTGCAATACACGACTATCCTCTTTAAGAACGTAGAAAAAATCCAGCATACTTTTATTCTTTCTTCTTGTCATTAATATACTGGCTATTTCATATATAAACTCATATGGTGTTAGATTGGTGTTTTCTTTAAAGAATCCTACCAACAAATCTTTATATTTTGTTTGTTCAAGATAACTATATAATGAACCTGCTCTATATAACGTTAGGAGCGGATCAAATGGCAGAATATATTCACCTAAAGAAAGGAGTGCCAGATTGATTTTTTCTAATCCAGAAAATTCATCTACTTCAAAGATTTCGGAATTAAACTTTGTAATTTCATCATTAACTAAGAGCAAGTATTTGAAAATATTTATTTGGTCTGAATCTGTAAAATGGTAATTTTCGATGTCTTTCAATTCATTATGTTTTATTACTTCATTAATTGCAAATAACAATCCAGCTCTATTGAAGATCACAGAATTATTTGAAGTATTGTTTAGGTGGTATAAGAATTGTTTAATGGCGTAGTCTCTAAACTCAGGATAAGTTCTTAAATGATATTGCAATTCAGAGATATCACCCTCTATTGTGTACTTAAAAAATATCTTTGTTGGAGGTTTGATACGATAATTACATGCTGAGAACTCAGCAATGAGGTCAATTCTTGAAATTGATTTTATCAACTCCATTCTATCTATAGGAGGTGTATCATTAAAAAAATGTTTATATCCAAGGATCAGACCGACCTGAGGTTTTTGCATGTTATATTATTTTTAATGGTTTTCATCGAACGCACTTCTTCACCCCATTTCCGCCCCTTTTTAAGAGGTCGAGAACTTATCGGGACGAAAATGAAAGTGCAGCTATTGCCCGTTTCATGGGGGTTGAGAAAGAAAAACCACTCTTGGGGGAGAGTGGTCGAAGTGTTCCATTGTGGAGCGTAAATAGACCATAACCCTCCCCCCTTATATGATTATTTCACAGCCTTTTATCTCATTACCCAATTTCAATGGTACAAGAAAGTGCTACTTTTTTCGCCAAAATCCCAAAGAACAATCTGTAGATACAAAGGTACAAAATTGCTCCCAATCCCCAAGATAATAGTATGATTTAGGTAACATAAATACACCATCATTCTGGATGACCAACCACCATTACCATTACCATTTCCAGAGGCTATTTTCCATATTGATTCAAATTTTTGGAATTTTTGTGACACTTCTGATTTTTGGGGAAATATTTGAGGGTTTGGATTTTTGGATCATTGTTTTTGCTGTCCGGAATCCGAAAAAAAAGTATTTATATGAAAATAACACTTTTGCTACACCCCAAGACCATAAGAGGGGAAGGTGGTATCCGGTATATAGACCGGTGGATACCCCCGGCAGGGGCAGTGGACATTATGATAATGCCAAAACGATAAGGAAATGAAGATAAATAAAGTACATTCAAATCACATCTTCAACAGATACGCTGGAGAAATGCACTTTAAGAAGTTAAACGATGGCTATAGAATCGATAGTCCCTGTATTCTAAGTGAAAATAAAGTTATAAAAATAGGACTCATCTATTTGTTAACCGGATTTAATAAATCAGAGTACACATAAAAAAAATGCTATATGTTAAAATATAGTCTTAATTTTCAGTATACTAATAAATTATTCTTTTGTTAGGGTTGAATATAGTTTTCCTTTTTGAAATTCTTTGTGTACAAGAAATATTATTCTTTCAATGTCCTTAACTTTAACAT
>CAZFHF010000437.1:0-2614 GCA_964518655.1 uncultured Bacteroidales bacterium
CCTTTCGGATGGTATATAATCTTTGCCAAACCATCAAATAATCTGTATCCTTATGCAGCACAGACTTATTATCCAAGCGCTGCTCACTGGGATGAAGCTGAACCGATACTTGTAACATCAATTGAACCTATCACAGGCAGGGATATAATTATCAATGAAATGGATGTCAGAACAGGTGATGCAACCCTTGGAGGTGAGATTTTTGAAGCAGACACCACTGATATTTTCAAATCAACAAAAAAAATTCTTAAAAAAGCAGTTAAAGAGATTGATGTAGTGCTGGTCGGAGGAACATTGAAATCGGAATATGATGTTATTGCAATAACACAAACAGATATTTTCGGACAATTTTCATTTTATGACATCGATGATTGCGGATATGGTATTATTGCAGATATTCCGGGATTACCTCACGACGAGGTATATTATGTTACAGTTCAGGGTGGAGAGTTTATAAGCAACCTTGATTACCTTGTTGGAGAGGAATTTATATATAAAGGAGAAGGAGGTTATACAGTGATACCCGGAAATAGTGAGGAACCATCCGGGAATGTGAATATCTATCCGAATCCATGCAAAGGCAGTTTCTGTATAAATCTTGAGAACATAGATAAAAGCTGCAAAGTAAGCTATAAAATTGTCAATGCTGCCGGAGAACTCGTATATAAAGGAGTAATCTTAAATCCTGATACATATAACTTTATCAACGTAACAACTATTCCAGAAGGCGCTTATGTTATCAAAATCAATGCAGGTGATGCCCATTACCTGAAAAAACTAATCATACGCTGATTTAATAATACCCTATAGGAGGCATGGCTGAAAAGCCCTGTTTTTTATTGAACTAATCTTCGATAAATAACACAAAATGCCTGCGTTCGTCACTTTAAATAAAAAATTTATCAATTTTTCCGCATCATATTATCAAATGTTAATAAAAAACTATAACCATAATGCATTTTATAATGTATAAGTCAGTTGTAAAGACAAAATCAGACTAATGGAGCTTGTTCATACATATCAGGCATCTTATGAAGAGCTTAAAAGGGAAAAGATGAACTGCATAATTGCAGCTTCAGGTTTTCATTCACGCTGTACATATGTTGCTGAAAATATTAATCTTGATGAAACCCATAAACTGCTGATTACATTTGATGAAAAAGAACACAATGAATTGAGGCAGAAAAATGAATCAGTATTCAGAAATCTGGGATTTATCAATATAAATGAAAGCTCCAGATCAGGAAAAAATATAGAAAATCTGTTAAAGAGTACATGCAATGACAGTGTTTCAGAAAACCTAAATATCCTGATAGACTATTCATGTATGCCAAAAATATGGATATCAACCATTCTGAATTACATACATGATAATGAATCATTAAAACAAAGGATCAACGTCTTTTTTGCATATACTCCAAAGAAATTTGTTCCAGGAGCAAAAAAAAGCATTGAATTTATAGGGCCGATATCTCAGACAGAAGAACAATTAAAAAATGATAAAGGCATTGCATTACTTGCCGGATTGGACAACAGTATTCATTCCACTATGAAGATTATAGAAAAAGTAAATCCGGATAAAATATTTGCTTTTATACCAAATCCAGCGTTTTGTGAGGATTATTTACAATCTGTACTGGAAACTAATAAACCATTGCTGGAAAAGATTGATAAGGATAATATTATAAAATACCCGGCAAGAAATCCTGACCAGATAAATTCCCTGCTGACATCATTGTGCCTGGAGCTGCGTTTAAACTCCAGGATAGTTATTGTTCCGCAGGGCCCCAAAACATTTGCATTATCTTCCCTTCTGCTGTCAATTCGTTATCCTGACATCAAGCTGTGGGAAATAATTTCCCGGGCAGACAAATACAATCCCGGCGAGGGCATTGCCTCAGGAGAGCCCGTGATACTTAAAGCAATTTTCTGTGATGATGATGAAGATGAAGATTAACAAGCATCTGGTTCCCCGAAAATAAAATTACCTGTTTAACAGATACAATAAAATCCGCTTAATAAGTTTTACTACCGGTTTAAAACATTTTTATCATTTCAGATGTTATAAATAGTATTAACTAACTTTATGTTAATATTATCAGTAATTTTAAATTATTATTCAGAATTCTGTAAATATTTTTTAGCTTTAAATAAACAATAAATCTTTTGTTATGGCTAATTATGAAATAATAATGCCAAAGATGGGTGAAAGTGTTCAGGAGGCGACAATTACCAGATGGTTTAAGAAGGAGGGGGATAAAATTGAAGAAGATGATGTTTTGCTTGAGATTGCCACTGACAAGGTAGATACTGAAATACCATCACCTGTTGCCGGTACACTTACCAGGAGGTTATATAAAGATAATGATGTGGTGCCTGTTGGAGAGGTTATTGCTATTGTTGACACTGAGGGTAAAAGCACTGCAAAATCTGAGGCTCCGAAAGCCAGGGAAACAGGTGAAACTCATGAAAAAGTGGAAGTTGCAGCAAAAACAACCGGGAAGACTGAAGATAAATCTGAGCCTGTACAATCCCCGGTAAAGAAAGATGACACAAAACAACAAAAATCTGAACGTTTTTACGAATAGCGTATTGCCTCTATTCAGCTCAAAAA
>CAZFHF010000438.1:0-2605 GCA_964518655.1 uncultured Bacteroidales bacterium
AATAGGACCGAATTACCTGAATAAAGTGTATGACTCAATTACGAATCCGGATAATACATTCTACAGCTCTCATATCAGTTTTATCGTGTTACTTGGCGCAGGAATGAATTACAGGATCAATGACAGGCTGAATATCAGACTGGCAGGTGAGTTTAACCATATATCCAACGGGGGATTCAAGAATCCGAACAAAGGGATAAACTTCCCGACCATCAACCTTGGAGCTGATTATAACCTCAGGCCTTTGCCATTCAAACAAAGAATAAAGGACAGATCCGTAGACCTTATACCGCAAAAGAACAGGTTTGACATTACAATCCTGTCAACTGCTAAAACAGATATTAAAGGGCATGCAAAGTATCCGGTGTACGGGATGGTTGGAAGCTTCAGCCATGTTGTAGGAAGGCTGAGCGCTTTGTCAGGCGGACTGGAATTTGTTGTTGACCTTGCTGACAAGCATGAGATAGAGAGGGTTGACCTCAAAGAAGACGGTGATTATATTGACCATAAGTACTTTGCATTTCTCGCCTCCCACGAACTGCTCCTGGGGAGATTCAATTTTTACCAGCAGTTTGGAGTGTACCTCTATTCGCCATTTGAAAGAAAGGATAAGGTATACCAGCGTTACGGACTGAGTTTTTATCTCTACAAACAATTCTTTATAGGCATCAATATCAAAGCCCACCGACATGTCGCGGACTTTATGGATATGAGGACAGGGTATTCTTTTTAGATAATATTATATTAAAAGGTGTTTTTCTAACCATTATTTATAACCTATCTTTTTACGGGATTTAAAATTTATTTCTTCCTGCCTGGATTTTTCTAATTGTTTTAAGTACTTAAAAATGATGGATATTTTTTGCTCATGTTCAATATCTTTTTTCTCTAATTGTTCTATTTTATACAATATATCTTTATGAGTTGCAAGTAATTCACGAATTCTAGCAAATATTCTTATTATTTGTATGTTTACAAGAATGGCCTGTTTGCTATTTAATACACTTGATAACATGGCTACTCCTTGCTCTGTAAATGCCAAAGGAATATAGCGTGGACCACCCCAACTTGAGATCACAATTTGTGATCTCAAGTTACTGTATTCATCTTTAGAAAGCTGGAACATAAAATCATTTGGGAACCGGTCTATATTTCGCTTTACTTGTTGCTTTAGAGTTCTTGTTTCTACTCCGTATAATTCAGCTAAATCTTTATCCAACATCACTTTTTTGTTTCTAATAAGGTAAATTTTACTCATTACTATTTCATCAGGAATAACCGATTGTTTATTCTGTTTTCTCATTTTTCATGAAACTCGGAAAACAAAATTAAATGTATCTTAAATATGAAAACATGATAAAATTGAATATTATATTCAGTGGGGCATTATTTCAAATTAACGGGATTTTTTATAACATTTTTATTCGTTTAAGCTTATGAGTTCGCCAGTAAAAGCGTTGTTAAGCCTAAAGAAAAAATACAATAAATCTGGCATATAACTATAATCACATTATTTTTACTATAAAATTTAACGAAGAAGAGGGAATAGATATGCAATGCAACCAGGATTTACATATTCATACAGTATATTCAACAGGGGATAGTGCAGTAACGGAAAAGCAGACTTTGGAACTGATAGCAGAGATAAAACATGCAAAAATAATAGGGATAAGCGATCACTTTGAATATATTGGCAGGGACAATTTTGAACATTACAGGGAGAGGGTCAGCTCTTTCGGATTTAAGGTGGGTACCGAGGTCGACGGTAAAAATTACGTTAATGAGGCATCAGCCCTGGACTTTGACTATTATTTATATCATTGCTGGGACGCAAAGGATGATTACCAGGGAATTGAAAGATTACTTGACACAGGAAAGCCGGTGATTATAGCACATCCTTATGTTACGGGCACACAGATAAGTAAAATACCGGACAGGTGCTACCTGGAGATCAACAACCGTTATATTTACAACTACGACTGGCATAATTTTTTTAAGGATCATATAAACAGGTTTAAATTCGTACTCAGCTCTGACGCACACCAGCCGCACTGGCTGAACCAGAACGCTGCAAAGCACGTGGCAGATCAGCTGGGGATTAAAGAAACTATCCTTTTCCAGGAATGGTTTGTATAATTTTCAATCAAACTGAAAATAAATACCCATTGTTAGGTAATTGTTGTAATCACCGCTGGTGTATCCGAATAACTGTGCGATAACGCTGTAGTTTGCATCAATATTTTCGTAATCGCGTATAGAGAACAAAGAATATGAATACCTCAGATTGACTATAAAATTGTCAGTTATTTTATAATTGAACCCTATGAGCCAGCTAAGGTCAAATTTCTTAAATGCTGAAATCTCATTATCTGTAAAATCAATACCGTTTTCTTCTCCCTTCTTGGAAAAGAGATATCCCGGCACTAATCCTGCATCAATAATGAATTTTTCCCGGATTGTATAATTTGCCATAACAGGGAGATCGATGTAATGAAGGGTTAATGAATATGTTTCTGGATCATTTTCAGATGTTTTTTTTCTTGCGCCTTTTGCATTATACTTCAGTTCCATCTGTGCTCCCCACGCATCAGTGAATTTTGTATTT
>CAZFHF010000439.1:0-2600 GCA_964518655.1 uncultured Bacteroidales bacterium
GACCCCCGCATCGATTTTGATGCCGAAGATCCCGAGACGAATGAACTGAATCAAACTTTGATGACAGATATATCCGGTTCCGGTTGGGGATTTAAGATTGGCACCATTCATCAGCTCAATGAATCGATGCAGTTGGGTATGCTGATCAATGTGGCGCCTCGCATAAAGACCACGGCGAACAAATTCTCTATCGTACACACCATTCCATTTATCAAACTTGACGATGACAGCGCTGAAACAATCAGCGACATGATCGATGCGACAGAAATTAACTTAGCCAAATTGACACTGACAGAACGAACTCAAAAAGATGAGATCTATCATGTCGAATTCAACCTGCCTTCCGCCATTCATCTTGGATTTCTCTACCAAAAAGGTTTCCTAACACTCGGGCTGCGCCTGACACAACATATTGGTGAACTCTCGTATGATATTATCGATCATGAATCGCGCGGATTTAAAATAAAACAAGGCTTTGGTATCGGGTTGGATTTAAAATATTTTTTCTTGGGTGCTTCTGCCAGTTTGATGGACGAAATCCTGCCCGCCGATTCGGATGCAACACCAATGAAAAACGTTCCGTTTCCAAAATTAAACCTGGGATTTCGCATTCCTGTTTATGAAGGTTTGTGGACAGATGCTCTGTTTGGCGTGGAACCGATTCCAATTGTTCGGTTTTCCTTCCGTTATTCTTTTTAGAAATCAATCAAATGCAGATGCCTTATTTTCGCCACATGTTTATTTTATTATTCTTTTTTAAATTGTTGATCATAGTTAATGATGAGTGGTTTTTCATTTTTGGAATTAACCCTTCAGGGTTTTATTGAATGAAAGGCTAAAGCCTGAATTCCCGTTTTCCCTTACGGAGAATGGAAACCGGAAAATGGGGAAGGGAAACTAACAACTAAAAACTAACAACTAAAAACTATTTATGTATTGATTTCTTCAATTATTTCCGTTATTTTTGAACGATTCTTAATTCTGAAATTCCACCACCTGCACCGGCAGCGATTGCGTACTTGTTTCCAAACGGATAATGAATACAGATATAATATCTGAAAATACACCCAAACGTAGGACCCTTTCGCGATCAAATAGTCATACTTGCAGTATAAAAATTAATAGATATTAAAAAATACTATTATGACCAATAATAATATAACAAAAGAATTGATTAATATAGTAACTGGTAATCTTGCAAATGACTTTTTAGACTACTTAAAACGTAAAACCAGTAATAGTAATATTGCAAGTAAAATTAGGAACTTATTTCGACCGGAAAGATTACATAGTGAAACAAAAAATTTATTTGAATATGTATTTAATAAAACTTTTCACGAGCTTTCTTTTCTTCACAAAAATGAATTTAAAAATATTTTTAAAGATCAAAAAAATAGAGAAGAAATTATAAGATGGATATTGGAAGATATTACAGAGGACAATCCTGATTATTCGAAATTTAACATAGAAATATATATATCTGATAAAAAGAAAAAAGAGATAATTGAAATAGTATTAGAAGAACTATTTAGTACAATACAGAAAACGAAGAAAGAGTTTTTTACACCAGAGACACTTAACATTTTAAGTAAAGTAAAAAACCTCGAAGTAACTTTTAATGATAGCATTATAGCTTTTGATGCTAAACTTAGTTCAATTAAGAATGAAACGGAAGGGATTAGAAGCAGCTTGCCGGCAGCGGTTGCAAAAGAGGTTATATCACAATTAAATATTGTCGATAACGAATATAAAATTGGAAAATCAAAACTTCGTTCGGAAATTACTGAAATTAAAAAACTTTTAGAAAGTGGACAAATTTATTCTGCTAGAAAAAAAGCATTAGAATTAAAAACAAATATTAAAAAACAAAAAAATGAAAATATGGAAAGTGAATTTATCATAAATGCATATATAGCCCAAAGTTATCTTGATTCAATTAGTGAAGATAAGGATGCAATACCTTATCTTAAAAGTGCATATAATTGTTTACCTCTAGACGAGCGTGGTTTTAGAAATCTTGCACTATCATATTATCTTGAAAAAGATTTTAAAAAAGCTTTGGAAACAATCGACAAGGCTTTAATAATTATTCCTAATAAATCTGAATCATTACATATAAAAGTTCAAACATTAATTGAATTAAATAAATTGGATGATATTAAAAAAATACTTACTGACAAAAACATTGAAAATTCTACTAATCCGGCATTTTTATATTCTTCAAAAGCAGAAACATATTTAAAGCTTGGGAAAGATAATATTGCATTAAATGCAGGAAAGAAATCTATCGAATTAGAAGGTGAAAAAAGACCACAACTACTTATGCTTATTGTTGAAATATATATTAATAAAATTGAAAATTATATTAAAAAATATCATGGTATTGTAAAATATTTAGAAATCGAAGGTTCTTTAAATGAGGCTATGTATTATATCAAAAAAGTAATTGATCTTACTAATACAGAGAATGAAAAAAGACTTGGTCATTCAATTTTCCTACGTGGTATTTTATTTTACATGAAAAACGATACTGAAACAGCATTTAATGATTTTAAAAAGGCAATAGAATTAGGTTGTAAGAATAGCGCATTATATAGAAA
>CAZFHF010000440.1:0-2597 GCA_964518655.1 uncultured Bacteroidales bacterium
TGGAAGTACTGGCTGAATTGCTTTATGCCGAGGCTGAACTGAAATATGCGGAAGCGGGTCAAGGGAATAGAGGTGATAAAGGAGGTAAGGGGAATACAGGGATAAGGGAGAAGGAAACGGATTGCTGAATTTTAACAGGTATTTTCTTCCGATTGTTACTTTTCCGGGAGAGTATTCTTTTTGCAGTTTCCTTAGCCGGCAGAAGTAAATATTCTGCTAAAAGTTATAGCCGAGGGTCATGCCTCCTGAATGAGATTAATTGATTTTCAGTAGTAATATTAAGATTATGAGAGATAACTATTTAATACTTCTATAAATACACCTTTATCAATAGGTTTAGCAAAATAATTGTCACAACCTGCTTTAAGGGCTTGTTCTCTGTCATTACTCAGAGCATAAGCTGTTTGAGCGATAACGGGCAATTTTGGCCTGATTTGTTTAATAATCTGCGTTGCCTTATAACCATCCAATATTGGCATTTTGATATCTATTAACACCAATGAGATATCAGAATATTTTTTTATTTGTTCAATCGCTTCTTTTCCATCCCAGGCATGAAGTACTTTAACATTCGTATCTGAAAGCAATTCTTCAAAATAAGCATGATTATTTATCTCATCCTCCACTAAAAGTATTATTTTTTTATTCCAGTTAATATGTTTACCAGATTTGTCTTCTATCAAAGAATTATTATCTTCAGTTTTTCTTATAAAAGGAATAGCAAAAATAAAAGCAGACCCTATCCCGGGCTTTGAATTAACTGTAATAGTACCTCCCATTTTTTCAATCAATGCTTTTGAGATAGACAATCCCAGGCCGGTACCACCGTAAATGACGTCACCTGTTTGTTTCACTTGTTTGAAACGTTGAAAAATAAGTGCCTGGTTCTCCTCAGCAATACCAATCCCGGTATCTTTAACATATAACTCTATGAAATTCCCTTTAATTCTATATCCGATTTCGATTTTACCTTCTTTAGTGAATTTTATTGCATTATTTAATAAGTTGCAAAATATCTGCTTAATCCTGTTTCCGTCTGTGTAAACCTGTATAAGGTCATTGGGACGCTCATATGAATTATGTAAACTTAAATTTTTAAGCTCAGCAAGCTTTTTATACATTATAAATAATTCATTCAACAAATTGTTGATATTAACCAATTCGTAATTGATGGTTAATTGACCTGTTTCAATTTTCGAAGAATCTATTATGTCATTTATAATAGACAGGAGCTGATGGCTGCTTGAATTAATAATCTGAACAAAATCCTTTATTTTTGCTTTTGACAAACGTGGTTGTAAAAGAAATTCCGAAAATCCCATTATTGCATTCATAGGAGTGCGTATTTCATGGCTTATATTTGCCAGGAATGCAGATTTAAGGTTGTCCGACTCTTCAGCCTTTGCTTTTGCATTAATCAGTTCATCGTTTATATTGAGGACATGATTTAAGCTTTCTGTTAGTTCTTTAGTAAGATCCGAATAATCGGTACTAAGATTGTTATATTCAGTGTTTCTCTGTAACAGATTTTGTCCGCCTTCTTTAATTTTCTCTTCGTTTTGAATTCTGTTAAGTGCTATTCCAATAGAACTTCCAATTTTCTCAAGAAACCGGATCATTTCCAAAGAAACCATATCAGGGCATTTATCATTCAACTGAAGCAACCCAATTGTTTCTTTTCCTGAATACAGAGGTATCAAAGCAACCGATTCATAACCTTCCTTGTTGCATTGTTTAAGTGTCGCTGATTGTTTTTCTTTTTCAGCAGCGGTGGTAATTAATTCTGAAACGTTATTGGAATAAAAGCTGCCTCCTTCTGTGAAATAAGGCAACGAAGAATCAGTCCGCCCGTAAATCACATCGCCGTATATGCATCCCAGGTAAGGATTTCCTTTGTTATCATAAATAATTTCTCCTTTTTCATTTCGTGTGCAAAGATACTTTCGCTCCTCAACAAAAGATTTCGGAAATCCTATGGCCTCAAAGTAAGGAAAATCCTCACCTTCTTTCAAACGAACACCAATAGCTTCCATTTCAGTGTAATCCTTTACTACAACAAGAACATCTTTTATCAGTTGCTTCCATTTATTTCGTGTTTTCAGGATCGATAGAATTGTGATAGCTAATTCCTGTCTCTTTTCTGCTTGTTTTCGTTCTGTAATATCCCTGATATTACATTGAATTACCTTTTTTCTATTAACCAAATAAACGTTGCTTATAAATTCCACCTCGATTTTTTTACCGTCTTTTTTCTTAAGAGGCATGTTATCAAAGCGAATATAGCCATTAGTTTTCAGCTTGATAAATGCACGTTCCGATTGTTCTTTATTACTGAAAAGGCCAATTTCCCAAAGTTTTTTCCCGACAACTTGCTCTAAAGGATAATCTATAATTTCAACAACAAATGGATTTGCATCAACTATTTTCCCGCTTTTAAAATCAAGAATCAGGATACCGTCCTGTGCCGTTTCAAACAACCGGCGGTAACGCATCTCCGATTCTTTTAATTTCTTGTTGATCTGCATACTTTTTTTTAAAGCAATCTCTGATCCTGAGAATCAACTGCAAACATCTTATCAGGTTTATTTTTTATTAAA
>CAZFHF010000441.1:0-2589 GCA_964518655.1 uncultured Bacteroidales bacterium
CCTTGGATTAATGACAGAACGGGAGATTGAGGCAAGAACTAATGTGAGACTTGATACATATACAAAAAAGATACAGATAGAATCAAGGGTTCTCGCTGACCTGGCTATAAGCAATATTATTCCTACTGCAATAAATTACCAGACTTCTTTGATTAACAATGTCAATGGATTAAAGTTATTGTTTAATGAATCAGAATATAAAGAACAGGCAGGTGAAAGGATAGAGATAATAAAATCTATTTCATCCCATATAAGTAATATTAAAAGAAAAGTGTATGAAATGACTGAGGCCAGAAAAGTTGCGAATAGAATTGAGGATGAAAAAGAAAAAGCTTTTAAGTATTCCAATACTGTTGTGCCTTATCTTGAAGATATAAGAGATCATATTGACAGGCTCGAACTTATTGTGGATGACGCAGTCTGGCCATTACCCAAGTACAGGGAAATACTGTTTACAAGTTAGATATAGATTACCGGATAAAAAAAATGGAAGACAAAATGCCTTCCATTTTTATAATAAAATATATATGAAATTATTTTTTCCTTATCTCATCACTCACAGTCAGCCTTTTCCTGCCCTTGATCCTTCTTCTTGATAGTATCTTACGCCCGTTTTCAGAGGACATCCTTTCCCTGAATCCATGTTTGTTCCTTCTTTTCCTGTTTGATGGCTGGAAAGTTCTTTTCATCACTGCTTATTTTAATATAACTTCCTGTTGTTTTCGAGCTGCAAAAGTAATGTTTTTTTTATTACAACAAAAAGAAAATAGCTTAAGCTTAAAAAATTTTGCTTTATTTTCCTACAGGATTATCAACGATAGGTAAATTATTTGACAATGGCTTGGCAGTACCTTCCATTTCAATTTCTTCAAGAAGAATTCCGTCCGGCGCAATAAGTGATACAGGAATACCATCGGCTATTCCATTTCCTGATTTGAAGGAATTAAATATATTATTGCTCATATCTTCAGGGATTATTGTGTTATATACCATTTCGTCATCTGAAATGCCAATAACTCTTTTCAGTGAATTGACTGTAATATTGCCAATATTCACAGAACGCAATAGATCTTCACTTCCGTCCTCTGTAGATACCTTATATATATTTACCGGGCGGTAATTTAATTCCCTTGAAACAGGTCTTATTATTATTGCATAATCAAGTCCTTCTTCAACAGCCCTTGCCAGTAATTCATTTTTTAACTCGTCCGGTGATTTTACATTTTTACCTGATATCCTGATAACCCCTGGTCCGACTTGTTTTGTGAATGTACCATTAACTATTGCAAATCTGTTATGTCCGTTTGAATCATTGATTTTTATTGTTGGTATGCGGCCGTTTAAGAGGGTTTTTAATATGCCGTCTTCCACCAGAATCAATTCTTTGGGCGGTACAACTCCTTCAGCATCCAGATCGAAACTGCCAATGAGTTCATAACCATTGTAATTTTTTAGTCCGGGTAAAGAAATAACTGAAATATCCTTTGATATAATTCTTTTATTGATTTTTGATTCGTTGGAAAAACTACGCTGCCCGTAATACATTGCCATTTGTGCATCGCTATACAAAGGTTCACGGTATGCTATCAAATTGCCGGGACCTGAAAAAAGACTGCCAATCATAAGTTGAGCTACAGCCTGATCAGTTATTAGTGCCGGTCCGTAATAAGTATCTTTAAATACTTTTGCGTGCCTTAAAGTAATAATATTGTCTTTCAACATTTCAACATCTTTTTTCATTGATCCTATATCAGGCAGATCATCTGGATTGCGGTAATAATATAAAACCTGATCAGCTAATGTTTCACTATTGTCATCCATTGTCTGAGCATTTACTGAAATAGCTGAGATAGTTATTGGCATTTGAGTCTCTGTGCCTTCACTATTAATAAAATAAGCATCTGCATTAAGTAATAATATTGATACATCAGAATAAAATATTTCCGGTGAATCTTTAAATAACGAGGATAGCTCCCTTGCAATGTGTTCATATTTTTCCTTATTAAATTCTATTTCAGGTCCGTCAATAATTTTTTTAACAACCGGAGCTTTGCTAAAATCTGCAACAGGTAAATCTTCAGGAGAGATATTTTTTTCCCTGAGATTAGCAATCTTGTTTTTATAGGTTTGTGCAGCTGATTTATACACCCTGTCAGTTGCTTCCCAAAGAAAACGTCTGATACCATAATAATCGTTATCCAGCGGAATATCAAGATACTGGTTGTAGTCGGATCCGCTATTTGCAGCCTCTTCAAAATTCTCATCAGTAAGCTGATAATCTCCAATCATGACCCTGATACCCCAGTCTCTGTTATTTGTAATATTTGAAGTTATTATTGTTCCCAGTGTAGCATTGATAAATAAGGTGCGGACATCTTCAATTGAATAACTGATAAAAAAAGGTTTCTTATAATCTTTATACTCAAGACTTGACATATTTCGCTGTAATTCATCGCGCATAGCTTCTATAAGGATCCCGGCGCTGTCAGAGGCAATATCCTGCTGTCCGTTAATAGAAAATAATAAGCTTATCAGGAGGATTATAGATATAACTGATTTTTTCATTTTCAAATACTTCAGATTTTAATT
>CAZFHF010000442.1:0-2580 GCA_964518655.1 uncultured Bacteroidales bacterium
CCTTCAGAGAAATGCAGAAGTGTCATCCCGCTATTTTTGTATGGATTGCCTTCAATATCCTCACCTTTATTTGTCCAGACTGCACATGCCGTCTGGCTGCCGGTAATAATTTCAGATACTGAAAATGTAAGCCGGGGGTATCTCCGCAGCAAAGCCTTCAGAAAAATAATCACTCTTTTATACCCTTCAATACGTCCGGCCCCCGGAAAATCAAAAACAACATCTCCAGATACTATCTTTTCGAGTTCAGAAAAATTGCGGGCATTCATCGCTTTAAAAATAACGGAAGCCATCTCCTCGTATGAGAGAGTTGTATTCATAATAATTGCTTTTATGTAAAATATTGTGAAAAATAGTAAATTATCCTGAGTTTTATTCTCTTAATATTCACTTAAAATCCCAAATCATTATAACTTTATTTAGAGTGTTCCCATTATTATAATGTGCTAATTTTGGAAAAGTCTTAACTTTGAATCTAAGAGGTTCTGGTAATTATCAGAAAAAACCAGGATTAATTCAAAAAACTAAATCCATGAAACCATGAAAAGAATACTATTCCTTTTCCTGTTAATTAATCAGATTGCTGTATCACAAACATTGGTGACCACTGCCCGTGAAGGCGCTTTTCCTTTGGCAGATAATGAAAAGGCTGCTGTAATTTGTTTTGATGCCAGTGATTATGTTTTAGTAGATATAGCTGCAAAACTTCTGGCAAATGATATTAAACAAGTAACAGACATAGGCCCTGTTATAACAAACTCACTGGAGTCAGCCGGTGAATACCCTGTTATTATTGGCACAATAGGAAAATCCGCCTTTATTGATCAGCTAATTCAAAATAATAAAGTTGATACTTCACAAATGACTAATAAATGGGAAGCTCACAGTATCCAGATAGTTGATGCTCCGGCAAAAGACATAAAGAAAGCACTTGTGATTTTTGGCAGCGATCGCCGCGGAACAGCCTATGGTGTATTTGAACTGTCAGAACAGATTGGAGTTTCACCATGGTACTGGTGGGCCGATGTAGAGGTAGAAAAGAAAAGTAGTATATACATAAAAAAAGGCATTTATAAATACGGCCCGCCTTCAGTAAAGTACCGCGGGATATTTATTAATGACGAGGACTGGGGGCTAAAACCATGGGCCGCCGAAACTTTTGACCCGGAGACAAAAGATATCGGGCCTGAAACTTATGCCAAAGTGTGTGAATTGTTATTGCGGTTAAAAGCAAACTATCTGTGGCCGGCTATGCATGAGTGCACAAAAGCCTTTAACCAGATACCAGGTAATAAAATTGTAGCCAGTAGTTATGGTATAGTTATGGGCTCGGCACATTGCGAACCTCTCCTGTTTAACAATGCTACCGAATGGGATAAAGTAACAATGGGTGAGTGGAACTACCGGACAAACAAACAGAATATTTATAAGGTACTTGATAAACGTGTCAGGGAAAACGGTCAATATGAGAATGTTTACACAATAGCCATGCGTGGTGTACATGACAGAGGAATGTTAGGCTCACTTACAATAGAAGAAAGGGTTAATGTTCTCGATAATGTTATTGCTGACCAGCGTAAAATACTATCGGACCATATAGATATGAATATTGAGGATATCCCACAGATATTTGTGCCTTACAAGGAAGTACTGGAAATTTATGAGAAAGGATTAAACCTGCCGGATGATATTACTCTTGTATGGCCGGATGATAATTACGGTTATATAAAAAGGCTCAGCAACCATGAGGAACAAAAAAGAAGCGGAAGATCAGGTGTATATTACCATATTTCATATTTAGGTATACCCCATGAATACCTTTGGCTTAACACTACTCCTCCGGCACTCATTTACGAGGAAATGAAAAAAGCATATGATACCGGCGCCGACAGGCTCTGGGTGGTTAATGTCGGTGATATAAAACCCGGCGAATATGGTACTGAATATTTTCTCGACCTTGCCTGGAATATAAATACGGTAAATTACGAAAATACAAACCGGCATCTTCAAGACTGGCTGGGAAATATTTTTGGAGCAACCTATAAAAAGGAACTCACTGAAATCATGAAGACATATTACCGCCTGGGTTTTATACGTAAACCAGAATATATGGGATGGGGATATATATGGGATATGAATTTCATGAAACAGAAAAAGTACTATGATACCGAGTTTTCATTTGTTAACTATCGTGAAGCTTACAGGCGAATCAGCGAATATAATAAGATCACCAGGCAGGTGGAGGATATATATCTTGCGATAGATTCCCTGCTGAAACCATCTTTCTATCAACTGGTATACTATCCGGTGGTTGGATCTGCACTTATGAATAAGAAATTACTTTATGCCCAGAAAAACCACTGGTATGCACAACAAGGAAGGAAAAAAACAAATGAACTTGCCGGAATGGTAAAAACATGCTACGACAGCCTTATTATTATCACTAATGAATATAACCGGCTTCTTGACGGAAAGTGGAATAAAATGATGACAGTTGCTCAGGGCCGTGATGCTTTATATCACAAAATGCCTCCAGTGGATACCGTCATCCTGGAGAAGAAAGCTATTCCTGCAATATTT
>CAZFHF010000443.1:0-2575 GCA_964518655.1 uncultured Bacteroidales bacterium
GCGGAGGTTGAAATAAAATACATAATAATATACACAATCCCGATATTTGAAGCTTCCCTCTCCTTGTGTTTTAGAAATAATAAAACCGGAAGTGTAGCAGCATAGACCTGCAATACAGGCTGGAGATAATCCTTGATTGCCATAAAATAACCGCTGAATGACGACAGATTGGCTATAATTTTTAAGGATCTCAATTTACTGAAAGATAAAAATATTTCTTTCAGCACTTCCTTAAATGCCCTTCCGACAGAGTGTTTTTTATTTTGTGTTTCGGAACCTTCAAGGCTCTTCGGATATGAAATCAATAATATAAGTCCTATTCCATAAGGTATTAATGTATAAATAAAAACATTGTTGTATGTTCCGCAGCAAAATACAATACCTGCAGCAATCAATGATGATATTGCTGAGCCTGCCTGCGACCATGAACGGGTATGACCGTAGTAATACACTTTCTGGTCTTCCCATCCGTTAATTTTCAGGTATTCGAATATCATTGCCTTATGAGTACCGGTCCTGAAAGCATCACCTATGGCAAAGATGAATGTGGCAACAATTAAAATGAAATAATTGCCTGAATAATAATATATGATAAATGATAAAATATAAAACACATATGAGAATATCATTGTCCCCCTTCTTCCCAGGGCATCTGCAGCGACTCCGCTGGGTATCTCGAGTATTGTACGGACAATCATCTTTACCGAATATAAAGTTCCGATTTGTAAATAGGTAAGATTCTTTTCCAGGAAGAACAGCATTAAGAACGGATCAAAAAACCTTTGATTCTTTAAGAATCCATACAGGCAGAATTTGTAATACTGTATATCCTTTCTAAAACTTGCCGGCATTTTTCTTGTTTAAAACAGGAAATTCAATAAAATGTACAGCCCGTGGTCTCCATCTCTGTCATCAAAGGCCAATCCATAGTTCACCGATACAACAAAATTCTCATTCAGCACCAGATTCAATCCAGCGCCGTAGCTGGTATGCAATTTCTCTTTATCATCAGGGAACAGGCTAAGTTCAGATGCCGGGATGCCTGACCTGTCAAAATGATATTTACCGGTAACCATGCCAAAATCAGTAAAGACATTTACTGCACTATAGAAATTCTGGTTAAAAATTAAAGTACGGAAAAATTTCCATCTGAATTCCAGGTTGCCATAAATAAAATCTTCTCCAACAATTCTGTTTCTGAGAATTCCTCTTAATGTCTTTGCTCCTCCCAGTCCGTCACGTGTTATTGAAGGTGCGCTGTTAAATACGAACGGCAGCATATAATACGGCATATCCCCGGCGATCTTCCCCTGGTAGCTCAACCTGTAGACAAAAGACAATCTATCCCTGATAAGGGTAAAATATTGGCGGTGTGTAACCGCAATCCTTGTGTATGAAAGGTTATTGTCACTCATAAGGCCGGGCGCAACAAGAAATTGCATCTCAGTCCAGATTCCTGACATCGGGTTTGGCTCGTTATCCCTTGTATCATAAATCAACCCCAGTTTGAAAAGCCCTGTATTACCTCCTTCCGCCTCCTCCCCGGGTATTACACCCCATTCTACATATTTATCATATAATGTTGCCGTGTCAGGCAGAAGATCATTCTTTTTACCTTTATTCAGATTATCAATGTCCACTGAGCCGATATCATTTTTATAATATGCAAATCCTGCAAACCACCTGAAACTATTGCCAATAATTTTTCCCTGAAATTCAGCTTTTAATCGTGTTAATTTCCTGTCGAGGCGGTAAAACATCCTTGTAATATATCCGGGATCGTCCGTTTCTTCAAAGGCACTGTTGTAATATGAGTTATAGCCGTTGAAGCCGTAAAAATCCAAAGCTTTTTCAGTTAACAGGCTTGCTTCTGCTGTAACCCTGATACCTGGTATCAGGTATTTAGAATCGTATGTAAACTGGTTTATTCCGCTGCCCTTAGTTGTTCGCGACCATTCAAGATAAATGGAGTGTTTGTATTTAGGATATGTACTGCCATCACCAAAGTTGTAAAAATTTACCACACCACCATATTTAAACCCAATATCAGAATCAAAAGCTATTGCCGGTACAGCACCAAAGGTCCAGCCTTTTTTTATTTTCTCCTCCTTAGCCGGTTTTTTTTCATCCTGCATTTCCTGTCCTGTTACCGTATTAAGAAACAGTGAATAAATAAATATTAATAAGAATACTTTTGGTATCATATCTCAGGAATTTATGTTGCATAATATTTATAAAACACAGTTCTAATTTATATAAAATATTTGCTATTGCGAAAAATCGAAATTAACTTGCTGATAAAAAAGATGAAAATAATAGGAAGAATTCTCCGGATTTTAGTTGTATTAATATTAATAGTGGTTATGGTTGGCTGCGCTCTGATAAGAAATATATCAAGAAAAAGCCTCCCTGATTACAATGAAAATATCTATTTGTCCGGACTGAATAATGAGGTACGGGTATACCGTGATAAATATGCCGTTCCCCACGTTTACGCAGCAACTGAAAATGATCTGTATCTGGCAACAGGTTATTTGCTGGCCCAGGATCGCCTGTGGCAGATGGACCTGTTAAG
>CAZFHF010000444.1:0-2574 GCA_964518655.1 uncultured Bacteroidales bacterium
CAGGATAAACGGGAGTTTTGAATTTGCAAGGCATCCTTATGAGTGGAACCAGCGTGATTATATAAATGAACGTATCAGCGATGTATCAGTTTGTGCCACAAAAAACTGGCTTATTTACCGCAGTGGTTTTGCCATGAAGTGGAAAGGCAGTCTTGAAGGATATGAAGGTGTGGGAAGGGTTATTGTGACGGGAGGAAGTTCTTCAACTGAAGGTAACAGAGTTATCGTGAGGGACGCTGAGGAAGTTATGCTTCTTGTAAACATCAAGCCGTCATTTGATTATTCGGTTTCTCAGGTTGAACAAATAAAAAACCGGCTGGAATCAATTGATGATGATTATAATAATCTTCTGCACAAACATAAGAAAATACACGGTGAGTTATTCAACCGGGTAAAACTTGACCTGGGAAAAACGGATGACCGTTTTCTGGATAGCGAGCCAATGATGCTTAAAGCTTATGACAGTGTTAGTCCTGACATGATTGAAAGGCTTTTTGACGCAGGCAGGTATAATATTCTGTGTGCCACAGGCACTAATCCTCCGAACCTGCAGGGTATATGGGGTGCTTCATACCAGCCGCCATGGTCCTCCGACTATACACAGAACGGCAACCTGCCGGTGGCAATATCAAGCCTTTTATGCGGGAACATGCCTGAGCTGATGATGGCATATTTTAACTACCAGGATAAAATGCTTCCTTACTACCGTGATAATGCAAAATATCTTTATGGCTGCCAGGGGATACATGTACCATCGCGCACAAGTTCACACGGCTGGGACAACCATTTTATGGAAATATGGTGCATGACTTTCTGGACAGCAGGAGCAGGATGGGCGGCCGGATTCTATTATGACTATTACCTGTATACCGGGGATACAAATTTCCTTAAGGAACGCGCCTACCCTTTTATGAAAGAAGCAGCACTGTTCTATGAGGATTTTCTCATTACCGGCAAAAACGGGAAATATATTTTCGCCCCTTCCTATTCACCTGAAAATAATCCGGGAAATTCAAATTCACAGGCTTGTATCAATGCCACAATGGATGTGGCAGTTGCCAAACAGCTGTTAAGAAACTGCATCAATGCCGGTAAAATACTTAATGAAAATAAGGAAACATTAGAAAAATGGGAAGATATGCTGGTAAAAATGCCCGATTATGAGATTAATGCAAGGGGAGAATTCAGGGAATGGCTATGGCCCGGACTTGAAGAAAATCATGAACACAGGCATGTGTCACATCTGTATGGATTATTTGATATGGTTGATCCTGAAATACGCAGTGACACCGGATTAATTAATGGATGTAAAAAGGCAATAGAGGAACGAATGAAAGTCCGCAGAAAAGACAACGGCGGCATCATGGTATTTGGAATGGTGAACCTTGCATGGGCAGCAGCAAATTTAGGTGAGAAAGAGACATTGAGTGAGATTATTTACTGGCTTTCCAGCCGTTACTGGTCCAATTCACTGGCAACATACCATGATCCCGGAGGATTGTTTAATATGGATCTTAGCGGGGGCTATCCTTCTGTTATTATCAGGGCGCTGGCCTATTCAGAACCGGGCTTCATATATTTACTGCCAGCATTACCGCCAAAATGGACAAAAGGAAAAATAGAGGGTATACTGCTAAGGGGACAGATAGAGATAAAAAAACTGGACTGGAAAGATAATAATATATCCGTTATTCTTAATTCGGAGATCCGGCAAGAAACAACTCTTAAATTGCCCGGTAAAATCAGAAGTATATCAGGAAGTAAAAATATAAAAATTAAAGAACTCCCTGGCAAACCTGGTATGTGTATTCTTGATCTCCCTTCCGGTGAAGATATAAAACTTGATATTGTTACTGATTGATAAATTTGCTTGGGAAAATTATTTTTTTTTGTTAATTTTCTTTGCAAACTTAGTAACATTAAAAACCTAATCAGTCTGACATAATGAATCTCACTAACAACCTTCACCCGGTAAGAGCACTTATCACAATAATCCTGCTGGGATTGTTTTCCTGTGCTTATTCGCAAAATAACGGCATCAAATTTTATAGCCTGTCTGTTAAAGAAGGTTTATCACAGGGCAATACGCTTGTCACGCTTCAGGACAGCAGGGGCTTTATATGGATCGGCACCGAAGACGGGCTGAACATATATGATGGTTATCAGTTTAAGATATACCGTAATAATCCTAGAGACACATCGAGTATAAGCAGTAATTTTGTCCGGACAATTGTTGAGGACAAAGACGGTAATATGTGGATAGGAACACAAACCGGGCTCAATAAATATCACTGGGATACGGACAACTTTACAAGGATGATGCAGGATCCGAATAATCCTAACACTATTGTAAGTGATGGTGTACAGAAATTGTTTGTTGATTCAAAAAACAGATTATGGATATCCACTGAAGTGGGTGTAAATCTTCTTGATATAAAAACAGGCAAAATGAAGCTTATTTTGCATGATCCGGATGATGAAAATTCTCTGATAAGCAACTTTACCAGGGACATTAAGGAGGACAGCAAAGGACGGTTCTGGATAGCTACATACAGCGGACTATCACTTTTTGAT
>CAZFHF010000445.1:0-2574 GCA_964518655.1 uncultured Bacteroidales bacterium
CTCTTTTTTCATTTATACATTCATTAAATACAAATTTTGGAACAAGTATTTTTGAACCGGTTGCCAAAGCATTGGCTTCTTCAAGTTTTGCCAGCGTAGAATCTCAGCAAACTGTTGGAACACAGATTTCTTCTGAATCTCAAAAAGTAATCCAAAATATCATGGATAAACTTACTACTGCTAAAATTTTGCCAAATAAGACGGATGAAATATCTGCTATCAGAGCAGTATGCCAGAAAGGTGTTATGAATAGGGTAAATCCAACTAAGGTTGATATTAAACTAATCAATAAAAACGGAATTATTTACCTAATCGATCTAAAAACTGCTAAACCTAACGCAGGTGGATTTAAAGAATTTAAAAGAACACTTTTAGAATGGGTTGCAGCGACACTTGCTGCAAATCCTGACGCCATAGTTCAGTCTATTATTGCAATTCCCTACAATCCATATGAGCCACAACCTTATAACAGATGGACAATTAGAGGGATGTTAGATTTGGAAAATGAGTTAAAAGTTGCCAAGGAATTTTGGGATTTTGTTGGTGGAACTGGTGCATATGAAGATCTGCTTAACATTTTTGAAAGAATCGGAATTGAACTACGACCAGAAATAGATGAGTATTTTGCAAAATATAATAGGTGATGATTTAATAGAGATCATTTTTAAATTTTACATTCTCAAATACACTTTACTCCACAAACATTTTGCTCAGCTATAATGCGCAAAAAGCGTGTTCCCTTAAGAAGCATCACAAATAAAAACTTTTAACCAACACGATTTAAAAAGTAATTTTAAGGGGATTTGTTAGTGAACCAATAGATTCGGCTTATGTTATTACTAATTATGAATATAATATGTATGCCGGAGATTTTGATCCTGGATTAGAAATTCTATTTGAGTGTGATACTCTTCCCGCTTGGCTAAATCTCGAAAATACTGATTTCAATTCGGCTGTATTATCAGGAATACCAGAGATTGCTGATACAGGAACTTATGAAATAATTATCAGAGCTTATGTCACTAACAGCCCATGTCCAAATGAATATTATCAATTATTCGATTTAAAGGTTCTGGAAGAATTAACCTCTATTAATCAAAGTAAAATCAATAATTTTCTAATCTACCCTGTTCCGTGTAAGGAAAGATTAATTATAAATTTCGGCAATAACTCGTATAAGAATTATAATATTAGGATTTATAACACTAAAGGAAATAATTTACTATTTATCAATAATATAGAGAGTTATCATGTAGTGGATATATCCTTCTTACCTAATGGAATATATTTATTTGAAATTTTGGATGAAAATAATAATGTTATCTTATTGAATACGTTTATAAAGCTGCGATAAATAAATCTAAGGTATATTTAAAACAACATTATTATATATCTCCACACACATTTTGCTCTGTTTCACTTCGCAAAACAAGTGTTCCGTTCTCTCCTACTTCACGAATTCTGATCTTTGGCCAACGCTCATTAAAATACGTTTATAAAAGAAATATAAAACAAGGTAGAAACTTTTGAATTTCTTAGACCAAAGCAATATTAACATAATGCATAAGCATTATAGGACACGTTTAAAAGTACATTTCTTATAATTAGCACTATTTTAAATAGCTTTAAGTTAATAAGAAAATTATGTTATTAAATAATTGATTCAGATATAAAAGAAATCACTAAATTTATTAAGCATTATTTATATGAAAAGACTGTTTTTCAATTAAGAATAATAAGTGATAGATTTGATTTGGTTAAAGCAATTAAATTGCACTTTAATTAGCGTCTGCTTGTGCTTAACTTATTTATTATATTGTATGCTATTACTATAAATAAAATAGTATAAATTTGATTTATACTGTCTTGCAATTATCTTTTTTCTTAGCCCTCAAGCCGGGCAGGCTTCCCGATATTGAGGCAGCCGCACTGGCCATGGCTGACCCGTTAACTGATATACAGTTATTTAAATATACTATTTATGCTTTTTTATTGTTTTCAAGCCAGGTCTGGATATTATTACTTCCCTCCTGTTCAAGACGATTTCCTTTTCCTTCCCAACTGCTTCAGTCAGGTGGATTGTCTGCCACACAAATAAAGTTTATCCATACTATAAAAAATAATAAGAGATATATAAATCTTTTGATATGCAATACTCGTATGATTAATTAACTTTATACATTCATTAAATATTTAAGTAATCAACAATTCGTATTGGGATATCAAACTAGTTATTAATGATCTTATGTTCAAATTTAATTAATGGTTTAAGCTAAAATATAATGAGAAAAACAAGCCTTTTTTTCATCCTGTGGTCTTTGAGTGCAATTGTTTTCAGCCAAACCGGTAAATTAGATAACCGGGAATCAGATTCATTCGATCTATCACCAGCAACAACAATTGAAAATATATTATATGATAATAAAGAGGTTATTCAGACTGCTCTAGACTTATCTGCAACTGCTTTAAACTTCACATCCTCAAACTTACCTGTATTTATTATTGATACCGAAAACAACCAGGAAATACCCGATGAGCCTAAAATTACGGCCAATCTTGGAATTATTTATAATG
>CAZFHF010000446.1:0-2573 GCA_964518655.1 uncultured Bacteroidales bacterium
CCCTTACAGGGCGCTGTCCTTTTTCAGGGCGCTGTCCCTTTTCGGACTTACTATTTGATTATTGTTAGCCTGTCAGTAAAGATGTCATTATTAATTTTAAGCCTGACCATGTAAACACCTGGTTTAAGTATTGAAATATCTGTAATATCCTTTTCACTGGACAATAAAACCTGCCCGTTGAGATTCAGTATTTCAATATATATATTGTCGGCATTAATATTTTTAATATATAGAGTTTCTGATGCCGGATTAGGATATATATATATTCCTTCATAGGTTATCCGGTTCAGCCCCGTATAATATATAAACTGGTTAAGAGCTTTTATTGTCTTTAAAATGGGAGTTATACAATCGCTGTAAAAGATAGTATAATCTACCAGTCCGTATGAACTATTATCCCAGCCATCCAGAATTTTATCCTCAATAGTATCGAAATCGGATGTGCACCAGCAGTTGTTGTATAGCTCAATATCCCTGTCACTTTTATTTTTAATATTATATGGATCATTATCACAAATAAGGTTATTTTCCACAGGGGATTCCAGGCCATAACCTGAACTGATCATGATTCCTGTATCGTTCTCTGCGATTATGCAGTTTGTAATTTCAATTCCCGGATAAGATCTCTGGTCTATTCCTGTTCCGTTGTTTTCAATAATACAGCTGTCAACTGTCCCGTTTCCTCCTTCTATTGCAGTTACTGAGTTATTTAAAAATGTTGAGTTATATACATAAAAATCAACACTGCTGCTTATTCCGTAATCATTGTTCAGGAAAACGGAGTTTGTAACAATTTTTCCGGGACCCCATATACATCCGTAATTATTGGTAAAGAGGCAGCTGTCAATAGTAACAGTATTACATGCATAACCGCCTATTGCCCCTCCGTTATTATGAAACCTGGAATGGCTTACATGCATGGTCCCGTTGCCGCAGCTTGTTTCGTAAACGGCATTTGAGGCGAAGAGGAACTTACAGTAACTGAATTCAATATCTGGTCCTTCGGTATTATTAATTTCAATACCTTCCCAGCTTCCCTGTGCTGTTGATGAATTTGAGGTAAAGGTTATCGAGTCTTCTTCGGTGCCAAGGGCTGTTATTTCACCCCTGACCTCCAGCTTTGTTCCGCCGGCAAACCTTACCTCAACACCAGGCTCTATCAATAATTTCATTGAAGGGAACACGGCATAATCTTCAGAGATTATATACGGGCTGTTTGCTTTTGCCCATATAATCACATTATACATTGTCTTGTCCACTTTTTTTATCACAGAGTCGCATGCAGCGTTAAAGATATCATAGCTTATAAGTCCGTATTCATTATCATCAAGTCCGTCAAGGATCTTATTCTCAATAGAAGCTGAATCGGATGTGCACCAGCAGTTGTTGTATAGCTCAATATCCCTGTCACTTTTATTTTTAATATTATATGGATCATTATCACAAATAAGGTTATTTTCCACAGGGGATTCCAGGCCATAACCTGAACTGATCATGATTCCTGTATCGTTCTCTGCGATTATGCAGTTTGTAATTTCAATTCCCGGATAAGATCTCTGGTCTATTCCTGTTCCGTTGTTTTCAATAATACAGCTGTCAACTGTCCCGTTTCCTCCTTCTATTGCAGTTACTGAGTTATTTAAAAATGTTGAGTTATATACATAAAAATCAACACTGCTGCTTATTCCGTAATCATTGTTCAGGAAAACGGAGTTTGTAACAATTTTTCCGGGACCCCATATACATCCGTAATTATTGGTAAAGAGGCAGCTGTCAATAGTAACAGTATTACATGCATAACCGCCTATTGCCCCTCCGTTATTATGAAACCTGGAATGGCTTACATGCATGGTCCCGTTGCCGCAGCTTGTTTCGTAAACGGCATTTGAGGCGAAGAGGAACTTACAGTAACTGAATTCAATATCTGGTCCTTCGGTATTATTAATTTCAATACCTTCCCAGCTTCCCTGTGCTGTTGATGAATTTGAGGTAAAGGTTATCGAGTCTTCTTCGGTGCCAAGGGCTGTTATTTCACCCCTGACCTCCAGCTTTGTTCCGCCGGCAAACCTTACCTCAACACCAGGCTCGATTGTTATACTGCCATCCGGAGTAATTACAAGGTTATCAGTAACCAGATAGGGACTATATGAAAAGGATAATACTGAGTCAGTTTCAATTATTCCGCTTATTTCAGTCTGTGCATCTATTATACTGCAAATGAGAATAAGGGCAGACATTAAAATATATTTTTTCATTTTTTATTAGTTGTTTAGTTATTTATTATTGCATATAACAAAAAGTGGTTACCTGTTACGATTATAAATTTCATCAAACGGTTTATAAATCTGTATTACAATTATCTTAAAATTTCAATTTTCCTGGTAATAAGAATTTTGTCATTCTTTATTCTCAAAATGTAAAATCCTTCAGGTATGGCTGACACGTCAATCTCCGCTTTTATTTTGCCTGATAATTCGTTCATTTCTTTTAGGTAAACCAGTCTTCCGCTTACCGATTTAATTTCTATAACAAGGTTGTTGTAATCTTCACCGGGAAATTCGATATATAACAAC
>CAZFHF010000447.1:0-2548 GCA_964518655.1 uncultured Bacteroidales bacterium
ATCCGAAGATAACGTCAACATTTTCTTCTATTAGAGACAGCATAACTGCCTCTGAACCCGTAACTAAAGTCTGCTTTTTAGTATCTATTGATGATGTTTGTTTTTTCATTTTATTGAATATTTTCAAATTTGTTATTTATTAGATATTTCTTACTGCACCCGCATCTGCTGATGTTACAAGCATCGCATAGGCTTTAAGTGCTTTTGAAATATTTCTTTTTCTTTTTAATGGGGTGAACGCTTTGTCACCTCTTTTTTTCTCATTTTCTCTTCTGTCATCCAGTTCCTTATCTGACAGAAGAACATTTATTGTTCTTTCGGGAATGTTTATTTCTATTGTATCTCCGTCTTTTAACAAACCTATTTCACCTCCTGCTGCGGCTTCAGGGGAGATATGCCCTACTGACAATCCTGATGTGCCTCCTGAAAACCTGCCGTCAGTTATAAGAGCGCATTGCTTTCCCAGTCCCTTTGACTTTATATAGGATGTAGGGTACAACATCTCCTGCATTCCCGGGCCGCCTTTTGGTCCTTCGTATCTGATAACAACAATATCACCGGCCACTAATTTGTCCCCAAGGATACCGTCGCAAGCCGATTCCTGGGATTCAAATATTTTGGCAGTGCCTTTAAATACAAAGATAGATTCGTCAACTCCGGCTGTTTTGACAACACAGCCCTTGCGTGCAATGTTGCCGAAAAGTATTGCCAGACCTCCGTCTTTGTTATAGCAGTGTTCTATATTTCTGATACAACCTTTTATTCTGTCAAGATCCAGTTTATATTTTGTATTCTGAGAGCCCAGCTTTAAATTAATCTTTCCCTGAGGGGCGCTCATAAACAGTTCTTTGGCTTCATCAGCGGCCGTATCCCTTGTTACATCATATTTTTCAATAGCTTCGCCCAAAGTCAACCCGTCGACCCTTTTTACTGATGTATCAATGAGGTTACCCCGTTCCAGCTCTCCCAGAATTCCCAGGATACCTCCTGCACGGTTAACATCTTCAACATGGTATCGCGAGCTGGGAGCAACTTTACATAATACAGGTATTTTTCGGGAAAGCTCATCAATATCCTTCATGGTAAAATCAACGCCTGCCTCTCTCGCAATAGCAAGGACATGGAGTACCGTATTTGTTGAACCTCCCATTGCGATATCCAGTGCCATAGCATTATTAAATGCAGCTTTTGTTGCAATGGATTTCGGTAACACTGATTCATCACCATGCTCATAGTATTTTTTTGTATTCTCAATTATCATGTTTGCCGCTTTTTCAAATAGCCTGATACGGCTGGTATGAGTTGCCACAACTGTTCCGTTTCCCGGTAAGGCAAGCCCGATGGCCTCATTTAGGCAATTCATGGAGTTGGCTGTGAACATACCTGAACATGATCCGCAGGTAGGACAGGCATATTGCTCGATCTTACGCAGTTCATCATCAGAGATATTATTATCTGCAGCCAGAATCATTGCTTCAACAAGATCATACTTTTTTCCCCCGACTATACCTGCTTCCATAGGCCCTCCTGATATGAAAACAGCAGGAATATTCAAACGCATAGCTGCCATCTGCATCCCCGGTGTAATTTTATCGCAGTTACTTATACATATCATTGAATCTACTTTATGCGCATTGCACATATATTCAACACTATCTGCTATCAGATCTCGTGATGGCAACGAATACAGCATTCCGTCATGTCCCATGGCAATACCGTCATCTATGGCAATAGTATTGAATTCTGCAGCATAGAAACCATGTTTCTCTATAATGGATTTGATCTGCTGGCCGATATCATGCAAATGAGTATGACCAGGCACAAACTGTGTGAACGAATTAACAATGGCAATAATCGGCCTGCCAAAGTGTTCTTCTTTCATACCTGTAGCTCTCCAAAGACTTCTGGCACCTGCCATGCGCCGACCTTCAGTTGTTATTGAACTTCTTAATTTTATTTGCATGATCCTGAATATTATCTGTTACACATCGCATAAATATTTAAACTAAAAAAGCCATCCTAAGTAAGAATGGCTTTATATCCTAAATCATAGTACGTTCCATCCTTACCTCAGCATCCTGAGAATGCTAACCACGAGGACAGACACGATGACTATGATATTTCTCATAATATTGTTATTTGAATGACAAATATAGAGAATTATTTGAATTATACTAAAAAAAAAGAGAAAATATGTCATTTCCGGTATGCATACATCAGTTCTTTTTTTATTAATCTGTATCTTTCAATATCCTCATTATTAAGTTCGTCAGTGTAATTGCCGCCAGTTATTTTAAATCCGGCATTCTTTACTCTTTCAGGAAAATCCTTTCCGTATAACCTGTAATGGTCCTTTTGCCTGAAATGTTTTTCCCTTTCTTTAGGATCAGTAATTGAAGGATCCTCATAAGTCGTATCCATAGATAAATTCATTGGAACGTGCATAACAGCAAATCCGCCTGTTTTCAATACTCTGAGTATTTCTGACATTGCCTTTTCATCATCTTCCACGTGTTCAAGGACATGATTGCAGATTACCACATCAAAT
>CAZFHF010000448.1:0-2539 GCA_964518655.1 uncultured Bacteroidales bacterium
TTTAAACCGCATTTTTTAACTGATATTATATCAAAAATTTAAAATGCAAAAATACTAATTGATAAGAAAATTCATGTTCGTTTCATGATTTTTAGCTGCCCTAATTTAGTTGTTTTTCTTCTATTATATTTTTTCATCCGGAAATAAATAAAACCACAGAATATTTGTAAATTGACATAAATTTAAAAATATGACATCTGGCTTACCGGTAAATATAAATTTTGATATAAACAAGCTGAATAAAAACCCGGGGAATATTAAAAGAAATAAGAGGTTAAGCTGGCACTGGCACGACGTTGCAGTGTTGCTAAGAAAGGTTCATCATTCATTATATGAACAAATCCTGGAATATGCGGATTTCTGGCTTTTTAATGAATCATGGGATACTGCCAGTTATGATGAAGCAATGAAGAAGCTAAAAGCAATCAAAAAAGGTATGCGGGAATTATGATTTATTGCTTGAATCATCTTTAGAGATTTCAATATTTTCCGGTTCATAAAGTTTGAATCTCTCAACCATAGCGGTTTCATTTAAATAGTATACCCTTGCATAAGCAATAGTATCTTTTATCTGCTTATTTTTCATTATTATTTCCAGGGCATCAATAATTTTTTTATCAGACATTAACTTATAACAAACATCGCAAGGGCAATCGCGTATATACTCACGGGGCAACAAACTATCAAATCCCTGTTCCTTCAGGTATGAAATTAATTTGTGCGGCCCCCAGCTCCTGATAACATGTAAAACAGGATTTACTTCAGCCCTGTTTAAAATTTTTTCCAGGGATTCATTATAGAGATTTCCCAGGAATAACTGGTGGTTAGCGGGCAGAGTTAATATGGGTCCAATGCAGGCATATACATTTCCGTCAGGAAAAGCCACAGGTGAGCTTGCCATGGAACAGGCAGAAGATGATGGTTCATGAGATACTTCAAATTTAAAGTTCTTTGAGTGCTTTAGTGCTCTGCCTACGGGAAAAGTTATTGTTTCCCGTAACCTTTCAGCTTCACCAAATTCTTTCAGTTTATCTATGATTTTTCTGTATTGCGGATCTTTCTTATTATCTGTGCATAAAGCTATATTATAGAACATTCGGAGCTCTCTGGCTGCTTGAATTACATTCATAACATTATTCAAGGGAATATATTTTTGGTGATAAACATCAGTACTTATCGAGATCATTTTTATAGCAGGTAATTTTGAAAGTATACTTACTGCAATTTCTTTTGTGTTTGCCCAAAAAGCATTTGTTACTACTGATACTATAAATCCAAGTTTATTACCATAATCAGATATACTAGTAAGTTTTTCAATATTATAAAACGGCTCACCACCTGTAAGCGCAAGGCCTATAATATGACCATTCCTGTATTTACTGGCATGCCTTATCCACGACAGGCAATCCCCGGTGCTCATTTCTTCATTTCTATGTGGCCCGGCATCAACAATACAATGCGGGCAGGCAATTGTACATTTATATAAAAGCATAAATCCAATATTGGATAAAAAGGGGAGTTCAACGTTATTATTTTCCATATCGATTACAATAAATAATGATTTCCTTAAAAGTGTCAGAGGAAGGGAAAAATTAAATATTGATCCCTTCCTCCGGAAAAGCTGTATTTGTTATCTAAGTGTAATTACAACCTGGAATTTGTCCATAAAAGCTTTATCATGCATCAATTTTTCCAACATGCCCTGTTGTAACATACGCAGATCAACAGGCCACAGGCCAGCGTTCGGATCTTTTACAATTCGCATTTCCTCTCTAAAGGATTCAAGTAATAATTTAGGAATAACGATACTATAATCCTGACGTGCTTTTTCCATATTTAATACCTCCTTTTTATTAGTTAAATTATATTACAAATAACTTTCATTGTCTTTAAAGATTTTATTAGTTCTTAGTCATAGGCATACCTCCTTTCTGATCAGGTAAAATTATTAGAGTTGTTAAAAACAGAACAGTAAATCACATTCCATGCTTTTTCTGGTAAGCAAAAAATATTTAGAGTTGTTGCTGATGATATTTATACTTAACAAAAAAACATAGCTATAACTTAATATATGATTTGCAAAAAAATTGCATTAATACACAGTAAGTTATAGCGTATAAGCACAACCCTTAAATTTCAAATAACGTTTTAATCACCTTCAGTTGAAATATGAGCAGAAAGCAAAAAACGTATTAATCCGTTGTATTAATTACACAGATATAAAAAAGGTTACTGAATGGACAGAAGTATTTGCTGATTTATTTCATTAAGATAGAATTCATACCTTGAAATACAAATTACTTTTATATTGTAAAGGACAAAAGAATCGTATTAATAAATAGTCCTATTTAATGTATTGTAGTTGATTGAGAGATTTTAGTATTAATGATGATTTTTTTATATGTCATCTATTAATTTGATAATAATTGATATAAATATTATTTTTACTCATGTTATAAATTTTTACATAGACAAAAATAATATGCATATTGTTTTTATGTTGGTTAGGGCAAAAACTTGAAAAAATAAAACAGTGCAG
>CAZFHF010000449.1:0-2518 GCA_964518655.1 uncultured Bacteroidales bacterium
GCTGACGAACTGCCAAATATTAAGAGCCTTGTCTCAAAAGATGAAGGATATTATGAAGAAAAGAAAAAATATATAAAGAACTTTAAAAAGGCAATATTAATCGTTATTAATAAAGTATCTGAAAAATTTGAAAGGAAACTGGCATTTGAGCAGGAAATACTGTTTAATATTTCCAATATGATAATGGAGTTATATGTATCTGAATCCTGTTTACTCAGGGTGGAAAAAATGGAAAGCCTAAAAGGTGCTGATGCAGTTAATATATATAAAGATATTTTAGATGTAAATGTCTATGATACAGCCGGCAAAATACTTAAATCAGGGTCTGATGCTGTGAATTCATTTGCAGAAGGTAAGGAACGGGACGCCCTTGTTAATGGAATAAGTGTATTGTCAAAAGTTGCAGGCGTTAACGTTAAGGAAGCGCGCAGAAGAATAGCTGAAAAGATTATTGAAGACAATATATATTCATTCTGAAAAAAAGGGACAGTCACCTTTCCAGGGTGACTGTCCCTTTTTTAAACCTGTTTTTGTACAAAAATTATTCTTTGGTAACAAAATTTTAACAGTTCATCAAAAATTAAATTTATGTAAGCAGATTATGGTTAATTTTGAATAGATTTTCATCATAATTCTCATTCTCACATGAAAGATTTGATTCAAAAAACCATAACGATTTTAAAATTCAGGGTAAAAAGCAATCTCGAACTAATTAACAGAAACCAGTTAAAAATTAAGGAAATCCTTAGAGAACCCTCCTCTGTAAAAAGAAATGAAGATTTTGAGAAGCACTATGAAATAAATAAAAGTCTTCTTTCAGAGAATAATGACTTTATTAATATTCAGCTTACCCTGATAAATTTCCTTGAAAAGTATAAAACCTCGGCTATTCTTAATAGTAAGGAACAAAAAGCTGCAATAAAAACTATTAAGAACGATAAAGAGTTATTTAAGCTAACGATTAGCGGAGAAATAGCCTATGACGAAGATCATCCGCTGTTTGAGGATGATTCATTCTTTAAAAAATTGCTTGATTATTATAAGAATAATGAAGAATATGAGAAATGCCAGGAATTAATTAACCTAAAATCATCTAGTAATTAACCCCGCGAAGTTGGATGAAAAAACCGGGCATATCTCTGCCCGGTTTTTCTTTTATATCAAGTCACAAGCTTCTGCAGGCATCCAGTGTGGATCCTTACCATCCCATTTGATATTACAACCTATAGGATTAGTAACAGAAACTGAAACGGGCTTCCCATCAGTAAGCTCAGTCAGTGCATGATCAAGATCGTTTATTGCCATCCGGGACGTATCTCTCGGACTGTCAACACCACGACCTGTATATACCAGTTCCCTTTTATCGTTAAATACAAAAAAATGTGGTGTTTTCAAGGCACCATATGCCTTTGCCACTTCCTGCGAACTGTCATAAAGATAAAGCCATGGAAACCTGAATTTATTCATGCGTTTTACCATATTGGGAAAGCTGTCTTCTTCATAAGTGTTTTCGCTGTTTGAATTAATTGCTACAAATCTTACTCCCCGTGGTTCAAATTTTTCAACAGTTTTACGCGTTACCTCATCAGAACCAATAACATAAGGGCAATGATTACAGGTAAAAAAAACTACCAGGTACTTTTCACTGTTGAAGTCAGACAGTTTATATGATTTCCCCTCAGTTGACTGTAAATTAAAATCCGGAGCCTTTTCTCCTATCTGCAGTGTATATGCCATAATTTATTATTTATCAGTATTATTAATTAAGAATTTCATATATGATAAAACATATAAATATAATTAATGCTTTTCATATTATATATTTATGGTCAATGTCAATATTTTAAGCTGAATTATTATACTGTGTTATTACATCAAGACTCATTCCCATGCTTGAAAAACCGCCGTCATGGTATAAGTTCTGCATAGTCACTTTCCTGGTAAGATCTGAAAATAGTGTTATGCAGTAATCTGCACAGTCTTCAGCTGATGCATTACCTAAAGGCGACATTTTATCTGAAAACTCCATCAGTGTTTTCATTCCTTTTACACCGCTTCCTGCTGTTGTAATTGTTGGTGACTGGGAAATTGTATTTATGCGCACTTTTCTTTTTTTCCCGTATATATATCCGAAGCTTCTTGCAATTACCTCCAGCAATGACTTTGCATCTCCCATATCATTATATCCGTGCATGGTACGCTGGGCTGCAATATAAGATAATGCGACAACAGAGCCCCATTCATTAATAGCATCCAGCTTATAAGCTGACTGAAGCACTTTATGAAATGACAGGGCGGATATATCAAGTGTCTTAATAAAATAATCATAATTCAGGTCATCATATGAGAGTCCTTTCCTTACATTCTGCGACATACCTATAGAATGCAGCACGAAATCAAGTTTCCCGTTGAATATCTGCATAGCCCTGGTAAATAAATTCTCCAGGTCAGTTGTAATCGTTGCATCTGCTGTAATGATCTCTGCATTCAGCCTGGCAGCAATTTTGTCTATATCTCC
>CAZFHF010000450.1:0-2515 GCA_964518655.1 uncultured Bacteroidales bacterium
AACTTTGGCGTTCTAATGTAATAGGGACAAAAAACATTATAAGATTACAGGAAAAATATGAATTCAAATTAGTTCATTTTTCTTCTTCGGAGGTTTACGGTGATTATAAAGGAGTTATGAAAGAAAAAGTAATGGATGATATCGAAATTAAGCAATTAAATGATTACGCTATGTCAAAGTGGGTTAACGAAATGCAGATTAGTAATTCTGTCACAGAGCATAATACAGAAACTGTCATAGTAAGACTATTTAATACTTATGGTCCAGGCGAATGGTATCATCCTTACCGAAGCGTTAATTGTAAATTCTGTTATCACGCTCTAATGGGTTGGCCGATTGTAGTATATAAAAATCATTTTAGAACCTCTATTTTTTTAGAGGATTCTTGCCGAACCTTGTGCAATATCATAGATAATTTTAAACCTGGTGAGGTATATAATATAGGTGGCTTGGAATATCATAGTATCGAGGCTATGACGGATATTATATGGAAAATCACCGGTGCTGATAAGAAAATGATTCGTTACGAAGATTCAGAAATTTTGACCACAAAGAGTAAAAAAGTAAATGTCAGTAAAGCTGTAAGGGATTTAGATCATAGGCTAACTATTAGCCTCAATGAGGGAATTAGAAAAACAATTGACTGGATGAAAAAATATTATAGGATTAAATGATGTTTGTAAATTTATTTAAAAATGAAAATTCTTATTATTAATGGCAATAAAGACAGAGCTCAAGTTAATCTCGGCTTGGGTTTTTTGCTTCAATATATACGTAATAATAATATAATACGTGTAGTTTCTCTGGCCTTTCATAATCCTGACGAAATATTAAATTACATCCCAGAATATGAATTAGTAGGATTTTCCTGCCTATCTGAACAGTTTTCTGATTGTATTTCTTTGGCAAAAAAAATAAAACAACACTACAAAATTCCTATTATTTTCGGGGGCATTCACGCTACTTCTTGTCCTGAAAAAGTGATGGATTATAAAGAAGTTGATTTTATTTGTGTTGCCGAAGCAGAAATTTCGTTCAGTTTATTACTTAAAGAGTTAGAGAAGAAAACTTATAACTTTTCGCAAGTTCCAGGCTTAGTGTATCGTAATAAAGATAACCCAGCGTTGCATAATGCCTTATCCTATCTGCCGCCAAAATTTATTGATAATTTAGATATAGTTGGGAAACCGGCTCGGGATTTTCTTGAATATGACAGAAGTAAGAATAGCGAAAATATTATTTCATCGAGAGGATGCTTATATCATTGTACCTATTGTTATAACAGCACTATGAATGAAATATTTGGTTTTAAATACCGTCGACGTTCGGTTGAATCAGTTATTGAGGAATGTATTGAATTAAAATCCGAGGGAGCTAAAAGTTTTAGTTTCTCAGATGATCTTTTTTTGACTAATGAAAAGTGGCTTTGGGAATTTTCTAAACTGTATAAAGAAAAAGTTAATATACCTTTTGGTTGTACGGCCAGACCCGAAGCAGTTTTGGCGAATATAAATTCGTTAAAAGAATTAAGAGACAGTGGTTTAAAATCTATTTGGATAGGAATTGAGAGCGGTAGTGAAAGAATCAGAAAAGTCATATTGGGAAGAGCCATGAGTAATAAAATGATAATAGACGCCTTTCGGGTAGTTAAAGAATTGGGTATCTTTACTAAATCATATAATATGGTTGGCATTCCCACGGAAGGTTTTATGGACGCTATTTCTACATTTTTAATTAATTTAAAAATCAGGCCCAAGGCAACCTCGTACTATACTTTGATACCTTATCCGGGAACTAAGATTTCTAAAATAGCTAATGATTTAAATTTATTTAGAGATAAAAAATATATATATAACGATAGAATTAATATACAATCTGAAGTTGATATTCGGTTAGGCGCATTAGATTCTGGCAAAATGAATCGATATCATATTGTTGGATTTAGATACCTTTGGAAATTTTTATTTTTTCGTCATTCAAGAAAGAGAATATTTTTAAGATTAAAATATTTATATAATTCAGTTAAATTTTTTATTATAGGTTTCTATAAAGAATGCTATGGCATTAAGTAAACAAAAACATTTCGCAGTTATTTTAGGGGCTAGACCTAACTTTATTAAAGCAGCCCCTTTTTTCAAAGAGGCAAAAAAACATCCTGAGTTTAAATTTACTATTATTCACACGGGTCAGCATTTTGATAAAAATATGTCAAAATTATTTTTCGAAGAAATGGATATACCTAAGCCAGATATTTTTTTGAATGTTAAAGGTAAATTTCATACAGAAAAGATTGGAAAAATGTTTAATAAACTTGATAGGTTTTTGGCGAGTCAGCAGTTCGATGGCATTATTGTGTTTGGCGATGTAAATTCAACCTTAGCAGGAGCAATAACTGCAGCTAAAAATAATTGCAAACTAATTCATATAGAAGCAGGCTTAAGAAGTCATGATCGCCGGATGCCAGAAGAGATTAATCGCGTGATAGTTGACCATCTTTCAGATTTATTGTTTACGA
>CAZFHF010000451.1:0-2507 GCA_964518655.1 uncultured Bacteroidales bacterium
AATTCGATATCCTTTCCGCGGATCGCATCTCTAAAAAAATCCGGGATGACCCGGACTTTAAACGATACATAATTTAATTTATTTTACATCATAGTCCCATTCTGCCTGATAATGCCTCTATGTGTTTCATTATTTAAAAGCTTCTTTATATTTATCAACGAGGTTGACTTTAATTACTTCAATAGTATTCAATATTATATTTTTTATTGCTAATGCATTTGATATACCATGACCGATAACTACCGGGGCATTTATACCCAGTATAGGGGTTCCTCCATAATTAACGAAATTGAAATTCTCAAAAAAGTCATTTTCAATTTTCAGCTTTTTAAAAAGGTAGTAAAATGCTTCGATTTCTTTTAATATAACATTTCCAACAAAGCCGTCACATACAATAATATCAATATCATCATGAAATAAATCACTACTTTCAACATTACCTATAAAATTGAAATCATTGGTGTCCTTCATCGCCTGGTATGTTGTTTTAGTAATCAGATTACCTTTCTCCTCTTCGGTTCCGATATTTAACAGACCTACCCTGGGAGATTGAATGCTGTAAATATGTTCGGCATAAAGAGAGCCTAATATGGCATATTGATACAGTACATCAGGTTTTGAGTCAGGATTTATACCAACATCAAGCAATAATGTCCTTTTATTGTTATGTTTAGGTACTGCAATAGCAATGCATGGACGTATTACACCCGGAATGGATTTAACCACGTGCATAGCTCCTACAAGCATTGCACCCGTATTACCGGCACTTGCAAATCCATCAATTTTTCCCTCCTGCAACAATTTAAATCCTATAACAATACTTGCATTGTGCTTTTTGGAAAAAGCTTTTGCAGGATGTTCTCCCATAGTAATGAATTCAGAAGTATGTAAAATTTCCACATTTGAAAAATTACTGAATTCGACGTTACTGATGGTATTGATTTTTTCTTTGTCTCCGATTAAAACCAACTTAACATTTTCAGGAATACTCTCCAAAGCTAACAAAGTACCATTAATTGTTGCTTCCGGAGCAAAGTCACCTCCCATAATGTCTATACCAATCTTCATGTCTGTTTAAAAAAGATTTAGGACTTACATTATGCATAAAGTTTATGCACTTACTTCTTTTTCTATTGCTAATTTTCCTTTATAATGACCGCATTCAGGACAAACCCTGTGGTATTGAACTGTTGCACTACAGTTTTGACAAATACTGACAGTAGGCTTAACGGCCTTGTAATGCGTTCTTCTCTTGTTTTTTCTTTGTTTGGATGTTTTTCTTTTTGGATGTGCCATTTTATATATTAATTATTGTTTTCAAAATAAGATTTCAGTTTTTCCCAGTTTGTTTTTATTTCTGTTCCTTGTTCCTTGACCTCAAATTCATGAATCCTTTGCAGCATTTCTTTTTTACATAACGATTCCCCGTTAGCAGATTCAGGATGAATCTTTCTGCAGGGAATCCCCAGACTTATGCACTCATATATATAATGTTTCAAGTCAAGTTCATTATCATTAGGGTTCAATATGATCATTTCGTCGGATTGCACAGTATCCTTTTCACTGAATTTTACAATTAATCCGGAATGATACTCCAGCGGAAAATCAAAATATTCAAGACATCTGTCACATTGTACATTAATTGTTCCTTTAATTGTTATATCAAGCGTTAAAAAATCTGATTTTTTAACCAGATCTACGAAAACTTCAAGCGAGCCGTCATTTGCATCCAGTACGTCAAATTCATTAAAAAATGATTTTCCAATTTCAAATTTGAAGTTATGGGTTCCTTCTCCAAGGCCTTTAACCCGGACAATATATCGGTTGCTAAAATTCAATTTGCTAATTTTAAAGTGGTGCAAAAGTATTAATATTATTTATAATAAAAAAGTAAAATTTTGCACTTACATTATAATGCGTATCTACCTGATACGGCAGCGAATTACAGAGTCCGGCACACATGTATTGCCGGAAATTTGAATTCAGATAAACAGGATATAACCCCGTGGATTTTTAAAAGGACTTTTTAAGACAAAAATTTAATTACTGGAAAAATATTCATCGATTGTTTCAATCAATGTATCAATGAAGAAGTCATCTTTGATTATATATCTTTTTGCCCCGTGTTTTATAAATTCTTTAATCAGAGAATTATTCTTTTCACGGCTTAAGATAATAACCGGGATATTATTGTTCTGCCTGGTTATTTTCTTGAGTGTTTCGAGGCCTGACATAGCATTTGAACCTTCATCCCCGAGTATATAATCAAGAACAATTAACTGCGGATTCAATGACAGGTTATCAATACATTCTTCGCCTGATAAATAAGACTTCACCTCAAATCCATCCTTACATTTGAATGTATATTCCATCAGATTAAGTACCATCTTATCATCATCAACAAAAAAAATAAGTTTATTTGCCATTTACTGCTTTGATGTTTTAACTAAATAAATTGATACTTTATGCAATATTACGTAAACAGAGAAATTTTCAGGATATTATCT
>CAZFHF010000452.1:0-2496 GCA_964518655.1 uncultured Bacteroidales bacterium
AATCGGTTTCTTAAATTCTTGAACATTTAAATATCAACAATTAATTTGAGCGGTTAATAGCTTGATCAAAGAATGAATTATTTGAATTGCCATATATTTCAACAAATGATTTGATAAAAGTTTTTTTGTTTTGACTTATAATTTTTAAAAGCATATCTAATTTCTATAGTAACTTTATATTCTATTTGATAATCTTAAAATCTGTAATTAATGGAACAAATATTAAATAATATAAAATGCAAGATTATTGATGTTGCATTAACAGAAGAAAAAATTCTTAAAAGTCTAGGGAAAGGTATTTTCTATATGCCTGAACTTGCTTTTTCATATACTGTTGGAAAAGAAATTGCACTTAATGGAGAAAGGATTTTTAAAAATAAGAAATTTGAATGGATAAGGGAATCAACAGTATCAGAACAGGATCTCAAACCGGTAGGTATTTTTGATCTTATCTTTAAACTTGTAGAAGAAGATAATAAAAACAAGATAGTGATTGAATTCAAAATGCCGGATAAGGATTATAATTATGAAAAAGATATTGAGAAATTGCATAGCTTACCTAAGAATAATTATTCTAAAGTATTTTGTGCGTTAGAAGATATATTTGATAAGAACAAGAGTGAAGGCACTAGAATGGATAGAATTAATAAGAATAGAAATTATGATATGAAAAGGATAGGAGGAGATGAAGCATTTAGCTTTCAGACATATTATGATAAATTTCATTATTGTGATTATAAACAGAAAATTCTTTGTTTTATTGAAATATGGCAAGTATTTTGAGCGAATTCATCAAAACCTCAAATTATATTAAGAGGGAAACAAAAAAATCCCGCCTTTGAGAATTTAGCTAATTTATCTGCAGTGGTGATTTTTTGTTTCCGGATTATATGTTATTGACATTGGTAATTTTATACATTAGTAGTTAGTTCAGGCTTAAGATCATGCTTAATATCAAATAAGGCCCACAATTAAAAGATATGAGGCTAATTAAGGGTAAGATACTATCAAAACCTAATAAATGCGTTAAAACAGCTTAAAATGAGTCATTTGAATCGAGAATTTCTTTTAACATAAAATTATTGCCGTTCCAGAACTGAAGTCCCGGAACTGATTTTATGTTAATCCCGATATCTATCGGGAGGAGCAAAATGGGTGTAGAGCAAGATTGACTTCAACTGTTAAATCAAATAACCAATTGTCCCTTCTGTTTGTGCTCCGGGTATATAGAGCGGATAGGCCTGCTACTAATAGTGTTAAAAAGCTTGAAGTGCATATTGTTTGCTAGAATGGAAATGGATTACCTATGAATTGATATGAAATGATTATACCATTATTGTTGTCATTTTATATTTTTATACTGGTCTTATAAAAAATTCTATTTGTTGCTCCTATTAATAAAAACTCTGTATAATAGATTTCCATGGTTTGGTCAAAATTACCTTGACTTTTAATATGTGTATGAATAATTTTGTGTAGAAATTAGTTAGGCTTAGTTTTTCTAAAATTAACTGAAAATGAGAAAATTCCTGTCCATATTTATTTTCAGTATTATTATTTTAAGTAATATTTATAGCAATGTAATCAGAAAAGAAGAAGCCATTGTTATAGCTGAGAAGTTCTATTTCAAAAAAACGAATTTATCTTCTGATGCAATTCTTATTTATACGTCTTATGACACAGTATATTATTCAGGAAAAACTGAACTCGTACCTTTATACTACATATTTAATTTCTATAATCCGCCTGGTTTTGTAATTGTTTCGGCCTACGAAATTCCTGTCCCGATACTAGCATATTCTGTAAATAATATATTTACACTTGATAACTCCATCCCTTCAATATATATTCTAAAATCATTAAAACAGAATATAAGGGATTTAATATATAAAAATCATGAGAAAGAAGATCAAATAAACCTGAAAAGGCCAGACAGTCCTGATTCCTTTTTATTTACACCTGGAACTATTCAGGAAACTGCTGCTACTCCAGTAGCACCATTACTCACAACCGCGTGGGGCCAGGGTAAATTCTACAATGCCTCCTGCCCGGACGGTTGTACAAATCCTGAATACGATTTTAAAACACCTGCAGGGTGTGTTGCTGTTGCACAGGCACAAGTGATGAAATATTATAATTTCCCGGAGTATGGTATCGGATCCAACAAATATTATCATCCTGTTTTTGACACTATCAGAGCATCTTTTGAAGACCTTTATAGCTGGACTGCAATGCCTGATATATTGACATCATATAATGAAGCCCTGTCAGATTTATTATTTCATTGCGGTGTATCTCAGAATATGAACTATGGTTGTGAAGTTTCCACTACTCTTCTGCGTAATGTTGAATCATCACTAATAAATAACTTTAAATACACCTCAAATTTGGTTTACATAAAGCAGTGTCCGTTTTTATGCGATTATTCAACCACTACATGGCTTCGGGTAATTAATAATGAACTGCAAAATGGAAGGCCTGTTATTTATGCAGGCG
>CAZFHF010000453.1:0-2489 GCA_964518655.1 uncultured Bacteroidales bacterium
ATTTTTTCATTTGCCCTGGTTGTTGCCAGGGTAGCAGCAACAAGCTCTCCCATCTTATCAATAAACTCAATCTTATAAGATTCAAGTTTATTGAAGGATGCGATTTCAATAACGCCCATAACAACTTCATCGAGCTTTAAAGGTATAAACGCTAAATGTTTACATGCTGCTTCTCCCAGTCCGGATGAAATCTTAGTGTATGCGTCAGGGACGTCATCTATTAACATAACTTTTTTCTCATTAAAACATGTACCAACCTGGCCTTCACCCGGGTTAAACCGTGTTTTTTTAAGTTTTTCTTTTTCAAGAGCATAACCTCCCAGCATTTCAAGAAATTCATCTTCGCCATTTTCAATACAAATAAACATACCACCCTGGTTAGCTTCAATATATTCCACCAGGTTAGTTATTACTACTTTTGACAGAGCATCAACATCATCTTTATTTTTGCTTATGAGATCGCTGAACTTTGCCAGTCCTGCATTAAAGAACTTTGTTATTTTCTCACCCTCTTCTTTTTCTTTAAGAGCAATACCCTGCTTCTCGATTTCCTGTTTCTGTTTTTCGAGCTCTGCTTTAGCTTCCCTTATACTCTCTTCAAGTACTGCTTTGTCCTTTTTGATTTTTTCATTCCTGCTCTTAATTACTCTGTATGCCAGGTATGCGATAATTATTGCTATAATCAAATAAAACCATACGGATCCCCAGAAGGGCGGTACAATTTTTATTTCCAGGGAGGCTCCTTCTTCATTCCATATCCCATCATTATTTGATGCTTTTACCCGAAAAACATAATCTCCGGGATCAAGGTTTGTAAAAGATACCTTACGTTCATTTTTTGCATCAATCCATTCATCATTAAAACCTTCCATCATATACTTGTACTGGTTTTTTTCAGACTGCCTGTAATTCAGCGCCGTATACTCAAAGGAAAAAATGTTCTGGTAATATTTTAATTTGACACGTTTTGTAATCAGAATATTTTGCTTAAGTACAGATTCTTTACCGATTTTAACATCTTCATTGAACAGCTTGAATCCTGTAATATAAACGGGAGGCTTATAAGGATTATCATATACCTTTTCAGGATCGAACATATTAAATCCGTTTACGCCACCAAATAAAAGCTCACCTGTGGAAAGCTTCTTAAATGCCCATCTTCCGAATTGATCACTTTGAAGCCCGTCGCTGGCATTATAGTTTTTAAAAGTAAGGCTGTCGGGGTTAAATTTACATATCCCGTTATTTGTGCTAATCCATAAATTTCCTTTATTATCTTCCAGTATTCCCATGATTACATCATTAGGCAATCCGTCAGTCATTCTGAAGATTTTGAAAGTGTTATTATCCCTGTTATATAAATTCAGTCCCCCGCCATTTGTGCCAACCCATAATCTTTTTTTGGAATCTTCATAAAGTGAATAAATTGATGTATTGCTTAATCCTATCGTTTCTTCTGCTGTATTATTTACCTGGTTGTAATGAACAAAGATTTCTTTTTCACGATCAAACCTATGCACTCCGGCCCCTTCGGATGCAACCCACAGGTTACCCAGATAATCTTCAGTCATTATTACAGCTGCTGAGGTTCCGTATGAGTTGGGATCATCAGGATCATTTATATATCTTGTAAAGTCATCTGTCATCCTGTTATATTTGTTAATACCGTTTCCCCACGTGCATATCCAAATTTCCTGCTGGCTGTCCTCAAAAATGTAAAAAATGTTGTTATCGCTCAACGTTGATTCATCATCAGCAATACTTGTATAATGTTCAAACGCTCCTGTATTACGGTCATATACATTTACTCCGCCACCCCACATTCCAATCCACAACTTGCCATAGCTGTCAAGGCATAATGCAAGAACCTTATTATTTGTAAGACCTTCAGGATTTTCAGGATCAAACATTATATGATTAAATTCCCGTGTCATTCTGTTGAAATAATTAAGCCCCCCTCCGTCAGTTCCAACCCAGATATTACCTTCCTCATCTTCGGCAAAGCTCGTAACATTATTATTGCTCAGGCTGTTCCTGTCATGTTTTATATTATGGTAATGTAAAAACTTATATTTATCCTTGTCATAAATACTCAATCCTCCGAATCTTGTGCTTATCCACATGCGGTTGTTAAGATCAAAATATATATGGGCAATATCATGACTGCTTAAACTACCCTCATCATCCTCTTCCTGGTAAAAAACTGTGAAGTTGTTATTAAATTCATTATATAAACACAGTCCTCCTGACGTGCCGATCCAGATATTACCCTCATCACTTTCAGCAATGCAGTTTACCAGGCTGTTAGGAATGCTTTTGTTATCAACAGGATCAGGTAAAAACCTCTGGAACATGCCGCTATTTATATCCATCAGGTTAAGTCCGTTATCAAATGTCCCTACCCACATTCTGTTTTTTGAATCCACAAAAATATACTGTACCCGGTTGCTGCTAAGACTTTGCGGATCAAACGGATCATGAGTGAAGTG
>CAZFHF010000454.1:0-2480 GCA_964518655.1 uncultured Bacteroidales bacterium
CATCTTTTTTGACACACATTGTAATAAAATAATGGAAAAACCAAATACCAAAATAATATTACTATTTTTCTTTATTTTTGTCATCTTGTTCCTCTTTTTGCCTTTGTTGAATTAATTCTATCATCATATTCCATGCATCACTCCCTTTTTTCAATGAAGCCATCTCCACTTTTTTCCCATTTATTTCTTTAGTCACAACCTTATATCCATGTTTTTCATGCTCTGCATCCTCATTACCATTAGTATAGTTATCAATATGAGCATTAATCTCATGAAAAATCTTTTGTGCACCACCATTAAATTTATTCTCATTATAAGTACCATCAATAGCTATTTTGTCTTCATTCATATTTACTAAATGAATATTTTTGCCTTTTGATCGTGAAACATCCAATTTGTCAAATGTAGACCAATCCTTAAGATAGGAATATTTAGGATTGAAATACCATTGAGAAAAATTGATTTTACCATTCTTAATCAATCCTGTCAAATTATTAGCATATGCATAAGTAATCCCTCCCGCACCCTTTGAATAATTAAAGCTCTGTGATGAAATATAAATATCATGATTAGCATTATTTGCATATTTATCCCACAGATTTTTGCCTAAACTTGTTTGATTAATAACCGCAGTCGCTTTTACTACATCTTTGTTTTGTGTTATTATATAAATCTCTTTTCCGTCTCTATCAACAAAAATTATAGGATTATTAGCTGCATAATTGTATGGTGAAAGATTTACATATTTTTCAGATTTTGGGTCCATCACATGCCACCTCCCCAATTGCGGGTCATACATCCGTGCGCCGTAATCATACCAATTGAGTTTTTTGCTTTGCATCATTTCGTCCTGTAATTCTTTGCTGTTATAAAGATACTTATTATTTGAGTAACTGCCTAATGCTGTTGAGCCGTAATCCTCAATATCAAATACCAGTCCGAACGGATAATAGCTCGAATGCTGAAGTATGTCAATGTTCCCTCCGAGGTTTGTGCCGTTAAACACTGCGCGTGTGTTGCCAAGGTGGTCCTTCATGTAGTATTCGTATAACCAGCGTGTTTCCTCCCCGCCTTCATAAGGCACTATACGTCCTTCGCCGGTAAGTATATAATCTATATCGCTGTCTGAATATACAATATCCCCGATATAGTGCGTCACTACGTCAGTTCCCCCGCTGACGTCCTTATATTTTACAAGCTTCCTTCCCACCGCATCATAATGGTAAAACAGCTTGTTGTCACCGCCGAAATCAACAACCTCCGGCAGGTTCAGGTAATTATACCCTATGTCAAGGTTCTTTCCCCCGTCATGGTCCATATTGCCGTTGTCATCGTAATCATAATATCCGCTTGTGCCGGGGTAGTCATCAACCTGTGAGGAAGCCGTGCCGTTGTCAGTGACTGACTGAAGCTGGTTGACAGGACCGTAATAGTTATAGGAAAGATCATCAACCAGTATGTTATTAAAATAACGCTTTAGTGATACAATATTACCATTGTAATCATAATAGGGCACCTCCATTGAATAATACCCCTCGTGCTGGTCAAGCCCTCCCCCATCTGCATAATGGGCATCCGTAAGCCTGTTGAGTGTATCATATTCATACCCATAACCGCGTATTATGTCGTTCTTTATGGACCACGCAGCCCCTGATATGTTCCCGTTATATAGTCCATTCGATACAAGGTTATCAATTTCCGATACATCTTCATAATAAAGCAGCATGCCAAATACATCATTATCAGCATCTATTGAAAGATTATTTATAGACTTCAGCCATCCCCTGATATTGTAAGTATAGTCTGTCTTTTGCAGAAAGTTCTTTTTGCTCCCCTCATCATCAGAGTGCAGGTATTTAGCAATAAGGTCGCCTATTTCATTATATTCAAGCAAGGCTAATACTACCTCATCATTGCTGTTTATTTTATATGTATTTTCAATAAGCCTGCCTGTATGATCATATTCAAATCCTCTAAGAATCCTTAAATCATCACCTGCACCCGTGTGCAGATGCAGAGTGTTTTCCACCTCATAGGTAACTGGTTTAAAATTTGTGCTAATTATATCTTTGCCCTCTTTCCTTGTAAAATCCCCAGGCAAATAATCATCACCAGAAACAATTGTTTCTCCTGGGATAACTAATTTTCTTTCTTGTTTTGTATCTGTTTTTGATGTCATTTTAAAAATATGTATTTAATTTTATTTCTTTTAAATGATTATATTTTTTAGAGTCATCATTTACTACATTATCAACACAATTAAAAGCTTTCTCGTTATGTATATCAATGCTAATGTCCATAAGAGTGTCATCTTCAGTCAAAAAATGGGGATGAATTTCAACAAAATCTTCATTAGGATTTTCTAGATTAGGAATTATATGATATAAGTTTTTTTCTATCCCTCTTTTATTTATTGAACTCTTTATCCTTTCTTTATCTAACAATTTATCTCTAATTGCTTTAAGCATGTTATTATAAGT
>CAZFHF010000455.1:0-2470 GCA_964518655.1 uncultured Bacteroidales bacterium
TTAATATTTAACTAATTGTGCAAATTTAGTTTTCAATTTTGAATAATCTTTTACGATATTTACTTTATTCTATTTTATTAATATGAATGGCATATTTGATCAGGAAATAAAATACCTCAAAGGAGTGGGACCAAGAAGGGCGGAACTCCTTAATAAAGAGTTAAGTATCTTCACATTCGGGGATCTTCTCTATTATTTTCCTTACAAATATATTGACAGGTCAAGGTTTTACAGGATTAATGAGATAGATACAACCCTGACATTCATCCAGATAAAGGGAAAAATACTTTCATTCAGAACCGAAGGACATCCGGGAAGAAAACGACTGATTGCCGAATTTGCAGATGATACAGGGACAATTGAACTTGTTTGGTTCCAGGGAGCAAACTGGATTGTTAAGAACTATAAGCTGAATGTTGAATATATTGTGTTCGGCCGTCCGGCAATTTATAACAGGAGAATATCAATCGCACATCCTGAGATTGAGACTGCAGAAAAGCAGGATGCTTTGATCAATATAAAATACCAGGCCCAGTATAATACCACGGAAAAATTAAAAAACAGCTATGTGAATTCCCGTACAATTCATAAACTGGTAACTAACCTGATTGGTTACCTGGACGGCAAGATTGAAGAGACATTGCCGGAATACATGCTGGATAAGTTAAATCTGCTGCCCTTGAGTGAGGCATTATTCAATATACATTTTCCGCAGAACAATGATTTACTGCGTAAAGCAAACTACAGGCTTAAGTTTGAAGAGCTTTTCTTTATTCAGCTGAACATACTGAAAATAAAAAATTTACGTAACAGATCTTTCGAAGGGTTTGTTTTTTCAAAGGTCGGTGATTATCTGAATAACTTTTACAGGCAAAAGCTGGATTTTGAATTAACAGGAGCACAAAAAAGAGTAATAAAAGAAATAAGAAAAGATCTGGGCTCAGGAAAGCAGATGAACCGTTTGCTGCAGGGTGATGTGGGAAGCGGTAAAACACTGGTAGCTTTAATGTGCATGCTTATTGCTATGGATAACGGCTACCAGGGATGCCTGATGGCTCCTACGGAAATCCTTGCCAATCAGCATTTTGAAACAATAACAGGATTTCTTAGGGGACTGGATATTAATATCAGCCTGCTTACAGGAACAACAAAAAAGAGTGAGAGGGATATAATTCATGAGAATCTGCAAAACGGGCAGCTACATATCTTAATAGGCACACACGCCCTTCTCGAAGATCCCGTGAAGTTCAGAAACCTGGGTATGGTAGTTATTGATGAACAGCACAGGTTTGGGGTCGCTCAAAGGGCCAAGCTGTGGAAGAAGAACGAACAGCCACCCCATGTACTTGTAATGACCGCTACACCCATACCGCGTACACTGGCAATGACTCTATACGGTGATCTGGATGTTTCAGTGATCGATGAGATGCCTCCGGGGAGGAAACCTGTGAAGACAGTGCATTACTATGATTCAAAGAGGCTGCCAATGTTCGGTTTTTTGAGAAAGCAGATAAAGGAGGGAAGGCAGATATTTATTGTCTATCCCCTGATTAAGGAATCTGAAAAGATGGATTACAAAGACCTGGAGGACGGCTATGAGAGCATATCACGGGCTTTTCCCCCTCCCGGATACCTTGTTGTCTGTGTTCACGGAAAAATGAAAACCGGTGAGAAAGAGACAGCGATGAAACATTTTGTTGAGGGCAGGGCACATATTTTAATTGCAACTACTGTTGTCGAGGTAGGGGTGGATATACCAAATGCATCGGTGATGGTCATTGAAAGCGCGGAGAGGTTCGGATTGTCGCAGCTCCACCAGCTGAGAGGCAGGGTAGGACGGGGGGCTGACCAGAGTTACTGCATACTTATGTCATCACCCAAAATGACCAACGAGGCAAAGAAACGCATCGAGACAATGACAAGGACAAATGACGGCTTTGAGATAGCGGAAGTGGACCTCAGGCTCCGGGGGCCGGGCGATATTGAAGGAACACAGCAAAGCGGCATACCCTTTGACCTGAAAATAGCCAACCTAGGCCAGGACGGACAGATACTTCAATTCGCAAGAGACATGGCAACAAAGATACTTGATGATGACCCAGGACTGAAGAGTGATAAGAACAAACTGCTGGTAAAAGGGCTGAAGAAAATGTCAAAAAGCAAAATCAACTGGAGCGTGATAAGTTAATCTTTGGGGTAGAATGATGTGATAATGTTGTTTGCAATATATTATTCCAATACAAAATCTTATGAATAAAGTATTTATGTATTATGATCCGGTAACAATAGTATCTCAAGAATATTTATTTAAACATTTACTTGACTTGTATTTAAATATTCACTAAATTGCTTATTGGTTCTCATTCCTACAACAAGTTAGTAGTAATTAAGTTTACAAATAATCTAGTTAGGGCAAAATGTTTAATTTTTAAATTCTATTACAATGAAAAAGCTTATTTATGTATTATTA
>CAZFHF010000456.1:0-2444 GCA_964518655.1 uncultured Bacteroidales bacterium
CAGATAAAAGAGTCAAGCAAAGAAAAGGATTGAATCGTCCTATTCTTTCAGAAAAAGAAAGACTTTTTATTGTAGATTCAGTTCGATATATTGATTATTGTCTTTTAGCTCCTGAGCCCAATAAAAATAAGCCTGTTCCTACCATGAGAATTCTTGCCGCTTTAAGGCCTGATGTTTTTGTTACTATTGATAAAAGGTGGCTGTCTTTTAGGGAAGAGGTAAAGAGTTTGGGTGTTAAATTAAAAATACTACCAAGAATTCATGGTCAGTCTACGACTCGGGTAATTTCAAGAGTAATTAAGCGTTATTGTAACTAAGTTATAAAATTATCTAGCCAGGGGAGCCCGTAAAAATCGCCAATAAGGCGGTTTTTTGATAGGATAAGGCATATGAAATTATATCTTTCCTCATTTCGTCTTGGTAACGAATCAGAAAAACTAATTTCTTTGCTTTCCAAGAATGCAAAAGGACTAATCATTGTTAACGCAAAAGATGATTTAAATGTTTCTAAGCGTAAAAAGTCTTTCCAACAAGAAAAAAAAGATTTAGAAAGTTTGGGCTTAAGTGTTGAAGAGTTAGATCTTCGTGATTATTTTGGCAATTCAGACAAATTAAGGAAAACCCTTAATTTATATGATTTTATCTGGGTAAGAGGGGGTAATGCTTTTATTCTAAGACGGGCAATGTATCAAAGCGGATTAGATAAACTACTTAAAGAGAGGGTTAAAAACCAAAACTTTGTTTATGCTGGCTATAGTGCTGGCGTGTGTGTGATAACACCAACCCTTCGTGGAATTGAGCTTGTTGACGATCCAAATTTAGTTCCCGAGGAATATAAGCCAGATATCATTTGGGATGGTATAGGCCTTATTGATTATTCTGTTGCTCCGCATTATCGATCTAATCACCCTGAGTCTTTAGCAATGGAAAAGGTTGTAAAATATTTTATTAAACACAAGATGCCATATAGAACACTACACGACGGAGAGGTTATAATAATAGATCGGGTTTAGGGAAAAACAACTTCTAACATGGTTCAGCCAGGGGCGCTAAGCTTATTAATGCATTATTAGAGAGTTTTTCTAGGGTTTCTGTTTTGGAAAAATGAATTATAATAAAATATGACCTCCAAAATTTTCATTATTCTAATAATTATAACCATTGTGAGCGTGAGTGGATTTCTTGTTTATCAGAATGTCTTTGCTCCCAAAACAGAGGAAGGAATTCCTGTGGTTGAAGAAAAAACAGGAGAGGAAGAGAAAAAATCTACTCCAACTCCTGTTCAACTTACCTTTTTAGACAATACTATTGACCCTGATTGGAGTTCTGATGGAAGCCAAATTATTTTTTGTGTTATGCAAGGGGAGACACAAACATTGTACTTAATTAATGCTGATGGAACTGGACTTCAAGAGATCGGGCCAGGCTTTGATCCATCCTGGAGCCCAGTAGAAGATAAAATAGCCTATGAATTGAACGGACAGATTTATACCATGAATTCTAATGGGAAGAATATCACTCAATTAACAAATGAACATATCAATGGCCAGCCTGCTTGGAATTCAGATGGAACTAAAATTGCATATACTCATTATGAATCTGGAAAACCATCAATTTGGATAATGAATTCTGATGGAACAGGAAAAATCCAACTTACTACAGAAGAGGATGGACCATGTTCTTGGCAGTCTTTTAGTTATGATGGCTTAAAAATTGTTTATGTTAAAGGACAAGTATGGTATCCTAATTCTGAAAGATTACCAAAAGTGCCAAATGAGATTTGGATAATGAATTCTGATGGCTCAAACAAACATCAAATATATGCTCCAAGCGATACTTATCAATGGATATTCCAGCGAGCATGGAATAAAAATGATAAGATTATATTTGGAACATCTCCACTTCAGGAAACAAAGATCCCAGAAATTGGGGTTATAAATAGTGATGGCAGTAATCTTAAATTTATACTTAATCCTCCTACAGATTCTTTAGGTATGCCTGAATGTGTTTATGGCGATACTGCTTGGGATAATTCTGGTACTAAAATAGTACTCACTAAAAAAATGATAGATGGACCAATCAACGTCGCTACCTTTACCTTAGATGAAAAATAAAAAATATATTTTAGGAATTTTAGCATTAATTTTGATCAGTGGCTGTGCTTATCGGACTGTGTTCTACAATAAGAAAACTTTAAAAACCAAATTCTCTCTAAATATACAGAAAAATATCGTTATTTCATTATTATCACGATATCACATTCACATTCACATTCAGTTTAGCAAATTTCTGCTTTAGTGGAGAGCTAGTAGTAAGTAATTAGCGGTATTTTTCTAAGAAATCATAGATTTCAATAAATTAAATATATCAAGTAAAAAATGGCAAAAATAAGTCCAGTATCAATAAAATACATGATACATGCAAATTTTACAGCTGAAGGTGCT
>CAZFHF010000457.1:0-2443 GCA_964518655.1 uncultured Bacteroidales bacterium
AAATCTTCTTTTATCTTAGCCAAAACTCTTTTTAGTTTTTGGGATTGAATTTTCATATTTATTCTTCCTATCACTACCATTTTTAAATTACTACACATCAGCCAAAAAGTAAAGATTTCTTGCCTAACGATATCCTTGTTTTATATTGAAGATAACAGCTTAATCTGACCACTAAACCTCTGTTTTAATAATTTCATCTCATCTAATGATGGTTGAAAATTTAATGGGGCATAGATTTTAATTTTCTTCCTGTCAATTTTGACAATTTTTGACAAAAATAAAAAAAGCGAAACCGATGAGATTTCGCCTGTTATGCTTCAGATAAATTTAAAATGGGTTTATCTGCTTTTTGAGATACTTTCACTTTCTTTATTTCTGATTCTAGAATAGGTAATCTAACTTTAATTCTAATATCCCCGTTATCTAGTATATTGATCTCTTTTACCCATTTTCTAACAATAGACTTTTTCAGTTCAGGAGTAGTATTTAGGATTTTTTTCTTGTATCCAAGGCAAATCTGTTCAATTTCTTCTTCAATAACATTAAGGTCTTTCACTATTTGAATTTCTCTTTCTGCTTCCAATATTTGTTTGTCCAATCCTTTTTCTTGACTGTTAAGAGTATAAATTTTTTCGTCTAAATCTTCTTTGAAAATAAAATTATCACTATACAAATCTAAAAGTTTTTGTTTCTTACTCTTTATCTCTGCTTTTTTAAGCATCAAAGAATCATAAACATTTTGATTGAATTCTTTTTCGTTATTTCTTTTTTCTTGTAATAAGCTAATAGTTTTTTTAATTCTACTAGTATCCTGAATTAAAGAACTCACATAATCCCAAACATACTTGTCTAACTTAGGAACGCTCATATACCTACTGGGACATATATCTTTGCTTCTTTTATTATCTTTTTTTCTTTTACCACGACAGCAATAAGAGGCATAAGTTATTTTTTGAGAGCTATCGTAACTCTTATGCGGCTGACCGTAATACCTATAACCGCAATGAATACATTTAATTAGCCCCTGACAAAGATAAAAAAACTTAGTAGGCCTTATAAACTCCTTTCGTCTTTGCTCTCTAATTTGTTGAACTTTATAAAAAGTTTCTTTATCAATAATCGCCGGGACTTTAACTAATTTCCATTCCGATTTGGGCCTAAGAATCCGAGAAGTGAATTTACACTTTCTATTTTTCTTATTGTGGTGCTTTGCTTCTCTAGCAATATGCCTGCCAAAATAATAATTACCAATGTATACTTCGTTTTTTAAAATATATTTTACAGTGCCAGCAGAAAAATCAATTGGTTCATCTGCCCGTCTGCCCCTGGATTTAATACCCAACTTATTTAATCTTCTCGCCACCTTATTGATGTTTTGGATCTCAAGATATAATTTAAAAATCAACCTAACCACCCTTGTTTCTTTTGGATTAATTCTATAGCAAGCATCTTTATCTATTGTTCTTTTTATATAATCATAACCATAACTAGGATAAGAAGCGATTATCTTGCCGGCATTAACTTTAGCCAATTTACCGTCTTTCATTCGTTGGAGCATCTTCTCTCTTTCCAATTGGCTAACTACTCCTAAAACCATTTCGCCGAATTTACCTTCAGCAGTGTTCTCGAGGCTTTTTCCTAATATCTCTATTTGAGCTCCGTATTTATTAAACTCTTTTTTCAAAACCAATTGATGACCAACTTTTCTTGATAATCTATCAAAATTATAAAAAGCAACAACATTAAACAAGTTTTTTTTAGCGTCCTCTCTTAATTGATTTAAAGCAGGTCTATTTATATCAGCACCACTAAAACCTTCGTCCAAATATTCTTTAACGATTTCTTTGCTTTTATAAATTTCTTTTAACTTTGAAAGTTGGGTCTGAATTGTTCGTTCCTTTTCCTGACGAACAGTTGAAACCCGACAATATAATGCTATTTTTCTCATAATTAAGTATTAATGCTACTGTTAATTATATTATAATGTTCGTTGTTGTTTGTTGTATCTTAATTTTAATCTATCCCGAATGTCTTGTCAATAGTTGTTCGTTGTGGATAACAACAGACAACAATTTACTTTACTTTATATCATCTATTTCCTATAATTAAGATGTGGTTAAAACACCTAAATCAAAGGGTTTTCTAACACCCCAAGAAGTTGCTAACCGATTAGGAACTTGTCGGACTACTGTTTGGCGTTATATTCGGAAAAAGAGGTTAAAAGTAATCAAACTCACAGAAAAAAATTATCGTATTTCTGAAAAAGATTTAGAAAACTTTTTGAAAAAGAGAAGAACTAAATGAACGAAAAAATAAAAAATATTTAAGGGAAAACAAAAATCCCCGCCAGATTCTGGCGGGGCTTAATTATTCTAGATTAATTCCTCCTTTATTTTATCTTAAAAAATAAACCAGGCAAAGTGGATAATAAAAAACCCCATCT
>CAZFHF010000458.1:0-2439 GCA_964518655.1 uncultured Bacteroidales bacterium
GCAAATATTTTATCCTTTGCTCATGACCGGCTTTCATTAATAACAGTCTCTGAATACTTATTAGGAAGCTTTTAATCGGCATGGTTGATGATCGTAAATTACTAAAACTAAATAGTATTATTCTATATCATTATTTATACAGTCAATTATAAAATGGCAGAACAAGGGGGTCAGCCTCGATGCAAATTCAGTATTGGGATGTGAATCGTTAGATCCTGCAGCATACTCTTTTTTCAAGTACAAGCCTACTTCTGTTTCATATTTATAAAAATCCCATATATATATATTATCTCCTTTTTCATCCCAGGAATCAACTATCCATTTGTAAAAGTCATGAGCCCGTTTTGCCTGTTCCTCATTTGTCTGATTTTTAACAAGCACAGCAGGAGTCCAAACAATAAATTTATTGTTAGGGAATTCATGCATTTTTTTCTTTAATGTATCATACTGCAATTTATAATTTTCAACTCTCTTTTCATCCGAATCAATATTCGGAATACCTGTATCTTCTATGATAAGACTTACAGGAAAACAATGTTTGAAAATAATTATATCGTATTTCTTTGTAAGTATTTCCAGGGTGGGTTCCTCCATGTATGGTCGATCGCCTGCATTTTTTACCCAGATGTTATAATAATCATAGGGATAATTTCTCCAGCCATATGGCGATTGTTTAGGGAAGGCCAAATCTGAAATGATGTAATCGGTTTTATGCTTTTTGTTATATTTCCCAAAAAATTTCTGAACATCACCTTTCTGTGATATCTTGTATAAATATCTATTAGTTTTACCAAGCCAGACTGTATTGCCTGTACTATGATGTAAAAGAATAATTTGCTTCATCTTTTTTTTTTGGATTGATTTACAATTGGTAAGTGCTAAGGATACCAGAATTATTAAAAAATATCTCGTCAACATTTTAAAGATAGTTAAATTGCAAAAATAAATGACAATTATTATTTCATAAAGAGATGCAAAAGTAAATAAAAAATGCAATAGTTAAAAACTTTGATTGCATCATTTATTCCCACAGTAACAAACCCGGAAATTCATTAGATAACCGGGGACATTACCCAGGTATTTTTTTAATAAGATGTTTATCAATCATCAGTTGCATTTTAACATTTCAATTGTCGGTTTAATCAAATACCAGCTTTAATATTGTTTTTTTTTTGTCTTTGTTATAAATTTGCATGGTGTAATATAATTTGACCTGAACCCTAAGCTAATATGAAATCCATCAAAACTAAAGAGAGAAAAATAGTATTCTTTTTTACTCTATTCATCTTTTTATTATCATCATGTACCACACAGCGCAACGTTGAATACTTCCGGGATAAAAATAAAGATACTATAACATTTGATGAAGCCGTTATTGAAGACTACAAACTTAAATCTGATGATGAACTTTTTATTCAGATTAGCAGTCTTGATGATGCAGCATCGAACATTTTCACAGGCACGCGTGTTCAACAATCCATGCAAATCGGAGCCTTACAACCCTATGGGGCATCCCTGTTATCGTATACTATTGATAAAGAAGGGTATTTGCTTTTGCCCGTTATCGGCAAGCTGCTGGTAATAGACAAGACACTGGCAGAGGTGAGTGCCATGATAAAGGAATCTCTTACTAATGTTTTAAGTCAACCTGTTGTTTCGTTAAAACTGGTTAACCGATATGTATCGGTAATGGGCGAAGTCCAGAATCCCGGACATTTTGCCTATGCCCAGGATAAGCTGACAATTCCTGATGCAATAAGTATGGCAGGGGATATTACTGAATATGGTGACCGGAAAGAAGTAGTTCTCATTCGGAATGAGAAAGAGAAGAATATCCGTATCATAATGGATCTTACCAAATCGGATATCCTGGCATCCAAATATTACTATATTCGTCCGAATGATATTATTTATATAAAGCCACTCCGGAAAAAATTCTGGGGCCTGAGGCAATTTCCCTATACTGTTATTTTCTCTACATTAACCACAGCGTTATTAATATATAATGTCATGCAATAGATTAGGTCATAGATAATACTTTATGCAAAAGAATCAAAATATTATTATTCAAGAAGATAACGACATTAAAAAAGTTGTTGAGCTATTTTTAAGGAATTTCAAGTTTTTTGCCATTTGTGTAATTATTGCCCTTATCCTTGCATTTCTTTTAAACCGGTACGCTATACCTGTATATAAGGTATCTGCTTCCATGCTTATTAAGGAAGAGTCTAATTCGGCAAGGACAGGTAGTATGAATGAGTACCTGAACAGCAATATTTTCGGTATCAGTCAGAAATTTGAGAATGAGCTTTGGGTATTGAAATCCTCTCCTGTAATCGAACAGACTATCAGAAATCTCAACTTATACATCAACTGCTATCGAAAGAAAGGATATCAATACATAGATGCCTATAAAGATGTTCCATTTAAGATATTGTT
>CAZFHF010000459.1:0-2438 GCA_964518655.1 uncultured Bacteroidales bacterium
CTTAAAGAATTAGGCCTGATGCGTGGGGATACAGATGAGGCAGTCAGCAAAGGAGCCCATGCCTTGTTTTTCCCCCACGGATTAGGTCATATGCTGGGCCTTGATGCTCACGATATGGAAGATCTGGGAGAAAATAATGTCGGATATGATAGCGAGATCGAGCGAAGCAATCAATTCGGACTCTCTTCATTAAGACTTGGTAAAAAACTTAAGCAGGGTTTCGTATTAACAGTTGAACCAGGTGTTTATTTTATTCCTGCATTAATTGAGAAGTGGAAGGCAGAAAAAAAGCTTACCGATTATATTAATTACAGTAAATTGGAATCATATATCGGTTTCGGAGGAATAAGAATCGAAGATGATATATTAGTAACGGAGAATAACTCAAGAATACTTGGGAAACCTATACCTAAATCCGTTAGAGAAATTGAAAGTATTGTTCAGAAAAAATAATCTGACAGTAATCCCGGAGAAATGATAAAAAGAGAAACAGGCTGATAATATAATAATTGTGGGAATTAGACTAAATTTTAGCTAACTTTATTAAATAAATTATTTATATTAGGTAGACAAAACATATCACGACATTAGTTATTATATGGGGATATATAAAAGAGTTGCATTTTCAGGAATATTGTTGCTTTTATATTTTCAGTTGATAGCTCAGAATACTCCTGCTGAAGTGAATACAATGATAAAGGATTATGATGAGCGGGCTGAGAAGTTTATGAAAGAAGGGGACCTTACTGAAGCAGCTAAATACTATAGCAAATCTGCCTTCCTTTTACAAAATAACAGCCGTAATAAAGAAGCTATAGATTATTTCCAGCAGACGCTGGAAATAAACGAAAAACTTAATAACCAAAATGGATTAATGGTTATTTATAACAATATTGGGATGATATATTCCGATTTGGAGCAATTTGATAATGCCATACCTAACTTTGAAAAGGGATTACATCTTAGCAAAAAACTGGGGAAAAAAGTTACAACAGTAGCAGGCTTAATAAATCTTGCAGCGGCATTTCAGGGAATAAACAAATATGAAGAGTCAAACAGGCGCCTGGAGGAAGCAATAGTATTAGCAAAAGAACTTAATGATTTAAGGTTGTTGCGCAGCCTATACGGGTTGAAATATGAAAATTATGATAAGCTGGGAGATCCTGAACAGGCGCGTGAATCCTTTGATCTGTATTTATCATTTGATAAACAAATCAAGAAAGATGAAATTCGGCAGGTTAAGAAAGATGCGAAATCTGAAGTAAGCAAAGCTTATGCTGAGAAAGAACATACAGAGCAAGAACTTGAAATCAAAAAAGAAGAGCTGAAGATTACATCTGACTCTTTGCAGAAAGTTGAGGAATTAACAGAGGAACAGAAATTGCTGATTGAATTAAAAGAATCGCAGCTTAGAGAGGAAAGACTTAAAAGCCGTTATATTACCAGGGTACTTATAATAATATCTTTATTTACGGGGGTATTAACTTTTTTATTCATGTTGATTATCAGGGCAAATAAAAAGATAAAAAACCAGAAGAATATTCTTGACAGGCAGAATAAAAATATTAAAGCTAGCATTAGATATGCTGAAACGATTCAGCAGGCAATATTGCCTGAGCAGTCTTTGCTTAATGCCTATTTTGAATCATTTTTAATTTATCGTCCAAAGGATATTGTTTCAGGAGATTTTTACTGGTTTTCAAAATCAAAGAGCCTGGCTTCCAATCATAGTGCATTATTTGTTGCAGTTGTTGATTGCACAGGGCATGGTGTTCCGGGAGCATTCATGTCTATGATAGGAAACAGTTTATTAAATGAAATGATAAATGAAAGGAGAATGGAAAGTCCCAAAGAGATACTGGACCTGTTGAATTATGAGATTAGAAAAGCACTAAGACAAGATAAGACTGATAACTCTGATGGGATGGATCTTTCCTTATGCCATTTTGAAAAAACAAAGAATAAAGAATTGAAAATTGTATTTTCCGGAGCAAAAAGAAATTTATATATAATAAGAAGAGATACTGATAAAATCAAAAAACTTAAGGGAGACAGGAAGTCTATAGGAGGCATTGAGGAGAAAATAAAAAAGATAGGTTTCAGTAATCGTGAAGAGATATTAAACAAAGGCGACCGTATTTATCTCTCAACAGATGGAATTATTGATCAAAACGGTCCTGACAGAAGAAGATTCGGCAGCAAGAAGCTTGAAGAACTTCTTATTGATACACGCAATCTTCCGGTTAATGAGCAGAAAGATATGATTGAAAAAGAGCTGGATGATTTTATGCAAAATGAGGAGCAGAGAGATGATATTACATTACTTGGATTAAAGGTTTTATAAATAACTGAAAACAGCTTATGAATATTAATGACATTAATGGAAATAAAATAATTTCTTTTCATGGACCTTTAACAATAAGCCTGCTTTCATTTGT
>CAZFHF010000460.1:0-2437 GCA_964518655.1 uncultured Bacteroidales bacterium
AAAATTAAATGCAAACAAAAACATCCTGAGCAACAAACTGTTAATAAGGTATGATAATAGTGTACTTCGTTACGAGGGATACAACGATCTGCTGGCTGGAAAATATAACGGCATAAGTTTTATAAATAATCATCCCGAAGAAGGATACCTGGAATTATATACAGGTATTCTCGATGATAATATCATAGAAGGGATTCAGGATCTGGCTTCTGTAAGTTACACAAAGACTGGTGTTAATTATATTACTCCCCATGCAACCTATGAAATACATTCAGTAAATTCAACAAAAGAGATTGGCATTGTTAAATTTGACATAACAGATCACATAAACATATATCCGAACCCCGCTAACGACAGAGTAACAGTAGAAATTAAGGATACAGACATTCCTTCAATTCTTAAAATTATCAGCAGTAATGGCCGGTTATTGAGTGAGAAAAATCTTTTAAGCACAATAGAAAACATTGATATAACAGGGTTAAAAAGTGGAATGTATATCTTCCGGATAGTTACCGGGAATAGAGTTATTAGTAAGATTATCATAAAAGAATAAAGCCTTATAATGTTGAAAAAATGGATATTCAAATTATTACAATTGTAACCCGATCTTAAATGCGTAAGAGTTTATTACTGGTCATATATTTATTTACAAGTTACCTTAATTATCTGGTTGGGCAGGAATTGAAAGTAAAGAATTTCCAGGAGAACCTGACCGATATTTCTGCACGTGAAAACCAGGTACTTGATGTTAACAGTAATCCAAGTGCACTTGTAAAGATTTATACAGGATTAACAGGGCTGGTAATAGATGGTAACAGGGGGGTTGAGAAAATGGAAGTGATGCCGGGTGCCGTATGGGTATGGCTTCCGGAAGGTACAAGCCAGTTGAAAATATCAAGGGAAGGAATGCCTATGTTTGTTTACTCTTTACCACTGGAATTAACACAAAGTACAGTCTATTCCTTTGAATTAGAATCAGATCAACTTTTCTCTGTGATTATTAATACCGGATCAGTGAATGCCGAGGTTTCTATCAGGGATAGCATATATAATACAAATTCTACAATTACAGGTTTGCTGGAAGATAAATATCCCATACGGATAGAAAAACTTGGTTATCTGCTTGTTGAAGATACAATTGATGTAAATGAATCAAATCTTTATTTTTCTTACACTCTTAAACGAAGCCCACAGGAAGTAATTAAAATAAACAGTCTCCCTGCTGGAGCGGTTGTATTAATAAATGGCGAACATGTTGGTTCTACAAATTTTTCTGGTTATCGTTTCCCCGGCGAATATCATCTTCAGATAACCATGACAAATTACACAACCATTGACACAACAATAGTATTTGATCCTGCCGCTCAGAATACCTATGATTTCGAATTAATTAAGAATACAGGATGGCTTAAACCGATTATTTTCCCTACGGATGCTGAGATTTCTATTGATGGTAGTTCTGTGATCCCCGGAATAAAAGAATTAAACGCAGGTTCTGGTCATAGTATCAGTGTGTATAAATACAGGTATAGAATATTATCAGAAGCTTTTCAGGTACCACGCGGAGATACACTTACTATGTTTATTACTCTTGAACCTGAACAGGGAGATCTTTCGTTTATCATTGAACCTGGTGATGCTGATATTAAGATGAATAAAACCGAGATAAATCTGGATATTGATGAGGATTTCATGTTAAGGAAATGGAATGGAAGTACTCAACTTACTATGCCTGTCGGTGAGTATAGTCTGAAAGCAAAAAGAAAAGGATATTTGACTGTAGACACAATCTTTTCGATACCTGATGCAAAGACAAAGTATCTGTATATGACAATGCCCGTTAAAAAATTAAACAGGGGTTCGGCGATTGCCTTATCCTTTCTTTTCCCCGGAATGGGACAATACTATTCCCAAAGGAAAGCAGCCGGTACTGGATTTCTGACTGCAGGGATATTAAGCTTAAGCGTTTCCGGATATTATTTCTATTTATCAGAAAACCAGGCAAAAGAGTACAACAACGCAAAAATTGATTATCAGGAGGAAACAAGCGTGAGTTCTATAATCGCAAAGAGAGAATTGATGGATAATAAATACCAGTCTTACCGGGATGCCGTGAGACTAAGGGATATTTGCTTAGGCATAACAGCAGGGATCTGGTTTATTAATATTGTAGATGCAGGAATATTTACAAAGTTGCACAAGCCTGTTTTACGGGGAAGTATAGGTAATGACGGAAGTTACAGACTGACAGCTTCTCCAGGAACAAACTCAATCGGTGCTTCACTAAACATAAGGTTTTAATATATACTTAATAGTGTCACTAAACTCCTCATTTCATGGCTCTTATTCACTTTCACACTGAAGTTACCTGCCAAATATTTTAAAAGATTTATTTGTCTTTATATTTTTTTTTGGTGTAACTTTCATTAAGGAATTT
>CAZFHF010000461.1:0-2435 GCA_964518655.1 uncultured Bacteroidales bacterium
TACGTAAAGAAACAATAAATGTTATCAGGTTTCACAAATGGAGTTAAGAATTTTCAGCAGAAATGAGCAAGCCTATAATATATTCATATTAAGGCAAATATATAAAAATATTTCCATTAATAGAGAATTGTCACTGTTCCTTTATAAACCTTTCCTGAACCATTATTTAATTCAATGATATAAAAATAGGAGTCAACCGGCAGTTTATGTCCCTTGTATCTTCCGTCCCATCTGTCAGGGCATGTGCCTCCCTTACATTCAAATACTAATCTGCCATAACGGTTATATATCTTTATTCCTGCATCAGGATATATTTCAGTTAAATTCTTACCTTCTTCTCCCCTATACCTTATATCCCAGTAATCATTTCTGTTGTCAGGAATATCATTAGGAGTGAAAACATTAGGAATATCAAGGCACGCACTATTTTCAGCTTCCAGGAATATTGTCGTATCAAATACACAATTATTAATATCAACAATTTTTACCTGGTAATATCCCTCGTTAATTCCATCCAGCATAGGTCCATGCTGGGATTCATATCCCGGCCAGTTATATGTATACGGACCTGTTCCTCCTTTTACTTCTATTGCCAGCCTTCCATCGTGGTCATCAGAGCAAAACGGATATATTGTATTAGCAGTATCCGGTTCAATATTAAGAATATAGGGTTGCGATAGTTCGATGGTTATTGTATCTGAATAGCAGTCTTTTGAATCATAGATTTCAAGAACATATTTTGTGTCAGCATCTAATCCCGTAACAGTATTACCTTCAATCAATTGACCATCCCAGATATATCTATACGGTTCTGAACCGTTAATCCCATATATTGTTACCTCTCCGTCGCTATAATTATAGCAGGAAATTGAATCAACAATAAGATTTGCAGATATCTTCTCAGGTTGGGTTAATTCAATAGAATCAACACCTTTGCAGCTTTTACCATCAATAACAGTAACTTTATAGTTCCCTGCCGGAAGATTCTCAATGATTTTCGTTGTGGACGCATAGATATCATTCCATGTATAGCTTTATGGTTCCAGTCCTTGTGTAGCAGTAACTTCCAAAACCCCATCAGAACCATTAAAGCAGGAAATTTCCCTAATAATATCAAAATCTATTACCAACATCGGATCCTGGTCAATAACTGTCATGCCATAGGCAATACAGCCATTTTCATCTGTTACGGTAATTCTGTATACACCTGCATCAAGATCGCAGATACTATCTGTTACCTGTCCATTTGACCACAGGTACGATATCTCACCAACTCCTCCGGTTACATCAGCTATTGCACTACCCATGATCTCACCTGAACAGTCAATATTCTGTGAACTTAAATCCAATCCGAATAATACGGGGGATTCCAGGGTGTCAGACCAGTTCAGCGTACAGTTATTATAATCAGTTAATGTAAGTTCATATATTCCTGATTCAAGTCCATACAGACCGGAAGCATCACTACCGTAATTATTGCCGTTTTTTGTCCATGAATAATGGTAATCCTGTACTCCTCCACCCGGATATATTTCAATAAATCCGTCCAGGCTATCAAAACAGGTTATCTCATACCCGTTATAATTTGATTGCCTTACTGAGTCAATGACAAGTAACGGGGGCTCGGTTATGATAATCTCTGCTGTTTCATAACAGCTTATTCCGTCTGTTACAGTTACATCATATGTACCCTCGGGAATATCAGTTAATATATTTGTCGTTGCTCCGTTCGACCAGCTATATGTGTATGGAGCCGATGACGTATCACCGCCAGTTACCGATAATACAATAAAGCCTGTTTCCTCGCCGTAACATGATATATTATTTACGCCATCATTAGCAAGCGATACCTCCGTCGATATTACTATAGTGTCAGGTTCAGCCAAATCAAAACTATCATTAATAGAGCAGTTAAATAAATCATTTATTTCCAGGTAATATATCTCTGCAGGCAGATTATAAATGTTACGTGTAGTATAAGGCAAGGTATCAGAAGTATTCCACCATTTAAATGTATATTGACCGTGACCTCCTGTAATACTGTCTAAAGTAATAAAACCATTGTTGTCCCCGTAACATTCAATATTATATCCGCCGTTATATTCCGATACCGTATATTCCCTTAACACCAGTTCATCAGGTTCAGTGAGACGGAATTCGTAATTACCTGTACAGCCTGCTTCATTAGTATGAGACACCAGATATCTTCCTGCTGTTAAACTGTCAAATACAATACTCTGTTCATTAGTATAAAATACAGTATCAAAATCCGAATCATATTTCATAACTTCAAAGTCAAGCCATAATTGTTCAATATTACTTATAATAAATATACCGTTATTTTCACCGTTGCATCTTATTTCGTAATCACCGTATTGCCATACACTTACGCTTACATTGGCCGCATAGGGTTCACTTAATACAAATTCCGAATA
>CAZFHF010000462.1:0-2425 GCA_964518655.1 uncultured Bacteroidales bacterium
TGTCAAATAACATGCTAAAATGGAAGCAGACAATTGATAAGATGCAGCATAACAAAAATAAGCAGAACGAATTTATTCTTGAACTGGTTAATTATCAGTATGGTTACATAGCATGGTGTATTGCCAATAAAAAGGAAGATGAAGCAAAGAAATATCTTAACCTTGCTGAAAAAAATATTGTATACCTGGAAAAAAAAGATTACATGCTATCATTGCTGAATGCTTACAAAGCGGCATTTTATGGTTTTCGAATTGGGCTGAGCACGATTAAAGCACCTGTATTAGGGCCTAAAAGTATGGAACATGCAAAACTTGCTTTACAGCAGGATAAGAACAACTGGTTTGCCTATATGCAATATGCTAATATCCAATACTATACGCCATCAATATTTGGCGGTTCAAAAACAGAGGCTATAGACAATTACTTAATAGCAAAAGAACTGATGAAAAAAGACAGCAACCTGAGTTCAGATAACTGGAACTATCTGAATCTTCTTACAACAATTGCTGCTGCATATTCTGATATATCATATTTACATACTGCAAAAAGATACTACCAGGAAATACTGAAAATTGAACCGGAATTTACATGGGTTAAGAATGAATTATACCCTGAACTTATTAAGAAGTTAAATTAACCAGTGTATGAGCAAATCCGTTATAATAGCAGGTGCAGGATTGAGCGGCTTAGCAGCAGCATTGCGTTTATCGGGCAGAGACTATAAAGTACATATCATTGAGAAAAACCATCAGGCAGGTGGACGGCTTAACCAGCTAAAAAAAGACGGCTTTACATTTGATACCGGTCCCAGCTTTTTCAGTATGTCTTATGAATTTCTTGATTTTGCCGGAGACTGTAATATAAAGCTACCGTTTGAATTTATCGAACTGGATCCTTTATTTTCTGTTAATTTCAGCAATAATCCAAAAACCTACCTGTTATATAAGGACATTAAGAAACTATCTGCACAATTTGAGCAGGATGAACCTGATTTTGAAATAAAAATAAATAAATACCTGGCAAAATGTTCCAGGCTATTTCATGATACTGTTGATCTTGTAATCAGGCAAAACTTCAACTCCATGCTTGATTATTTGTATGCATTGATAAGGGTTAATCCATCTCACTTGCCTGTTCTTTTCAGAAAATTCAGCCAGCAGGTGAAACGTTATTTCAGTTCAGCAGAAGCCCGGCAGATTCTTTCACTTGTGGCATTTTTTCTGGGAAGGACCCCTTTTGATACATCGGCAATATATACACTTCTCTCATACACTGAATTCAAGTACGACGGTTATTACAATGTTAAAGGAGGCATGTATAAAATAGTGGAAGGGATTGTCAGGGAGCTGTTAAGAAGAAATGTCACTTTTTCATATAATACAGAGATCGTTGATTATACAAGCAGTGGAAATAAATTGGAATCACTGGTTGATCAGAACAATAAAAAGTGGATTGCGGATATCTTTGTTGTAAATGCCGATGCTGCGGTTTTCAGAGGCAGTGTATTAAAGCGCAAAGCCTTTTCATTAAAAAATCTTGACAGGAAAGAGTGGACAATGGGTTACCTTACCATTTATCTGGGTCTTAAATGCAAGTTACCGGGAATTCATCATCATAATTATTATCTGGGCAATAATTTTAATGATTATGCCCGGGATGTTTATAGAAATCCGGATGCATTACAAAAGCCTTATTATTATGTAAATGTGCTGTCAAGATATAATAAGGAATGTGCTCCTGAAGGCTGTGAGAGCTTGTTTTTTGTCTGTCCGGTTCCTGATCTGCGTTACAAACCGGAGTGGGAAGACAGGGATGAGATCGTGGACAGTATTATTAGTGATTTTTCACAACGTATTAATAAAGATATTAAGCCTGAGATCATTTCAAAAACTGTATATACACCTAAGGACTGGCAGGAGCAATTTAATTTGCACAGGGGCAGTGGACTGGGTCTTGCTCACACTCTTATGCAGATTGGCGCTTTACGCCCCAAAAACTATGACGAGAAATTCAAAAATCTTTTTTATGCAGGTGCATCGACCATTCCGGGGGCAGGCCTGCCGATGGCAATTATCAGTTCCAAACTGGCATTTGAGAGAGTTGAAAAATATTCGCAATTATTTTAACAATACGATATAAATATCCCCGGATCTGAAGATTCAATAACTTCCTCACATAATCAGTATTTGAATTATAAAAACCTGGCAAAGTAAAATTCAACGGATCAATAACATCTTTTTCATCATAAATGATGCATTTAAATTAAGTCTGCTGTAATAGACACCATTATCCATGTGTCCGGTAATAAATTCCAGTGAATGAAAGCCTGCCGGCATATACTTGTCAATTATTACAGCTACCTTGTTTCCTGCCGTATTGAATATTTCGAGCTCAACATGCCCTGGTTCGGGAAGATTGTAAGCT